>JAYVKA010000429.1:0-9518 GCA_043768885.1 Planctomycetota bacterium | reverse complement strand
TCCAGTCGTGCTACCAACACACAAATCCATGCAAGCCTGACCAATTTTGCGGACCGATGCCATGGAAAATCCGTAAGCACAGGAACATTCAGAACGACGGTTGTGCCGTGAATATCCGATTCAATCATACAAACGCACACGGAATTCCGGTCGGAGTTCCCGTTTCCATTTTTCATCCCGGTTGTCTATTGATCGAAATCTGACATGAAAAAAATAGCTGCCCATCTCAATTTCAACGCCGCTGTTTTGGCAATCGTCGCGTCTGTTACTGGGATCTGTCGGGCGCAACTTTCCAGCGGACCGGGGGGCGGTCACGACCTTCCCGGTTCGGAACGGAGAACAGGCTCCAACGGTTCAGGACGGGTTCCGGGATCTGGAAGCGAGGCCGAAGGAACTGGAACGGGACGTCGTTGCGCTCCGTCAGTCCAACCCGGACACCCAGGCCAAAGTCTCTAAGGCAGCCAGCGAAGCAAGTGCCGGAACCACAAAAGAAGTCGGCGAGCGGTTAGACAAGCTGGAATCCTCGGTTGGAGCCATGGACGGCCGATTCAAGAACGTGGTCGAGAACGCCAATAGCGGCGCGACAATGAAATTCGAAGGCCGAAATCACGCAGACTATTGGGCCATTCCGGATACAGAACCGTCGATCAACACCCGTGAGGGTGGCGATCCCCAGGACCGTTTTGGATTCCGCCGCATGCGTTATGGCCTGTCGGGCGACATTGCGGATAACATGGAATACAAACTCGATCCGGAATTTGCCGACCTGAACTCGATCGGCTTTCGCAATGCTTACATCGCAAGCAAAGACCATTCATATTTGAATTCTGTCCTGATCGGAGACCAGAAACGACCCTACGGCCTCGACCACCTGAACAGCTCCAAATACGACGCCTTCCTCGAGCGGCCAATGATCGTCAAAGCAAGAACCAGGACGCGCGGCGGTTGGGGATTTCCAGCAACGGTTATTCGCAAGACCTGAAATGGAACTGGCGTTGTGGTGTTTGTAACCTGCAAAATGTTTCTGCCATCGGTTCGTACGTTGGCGATGATTATCAACTGGAAGCGGCCGGTCGCCTGGCATTCGAGGGTGAATACCTTTACGTCTCTCATTTTCTGACGGGCGAGTTTATGCCATGGAATCGCCAGTCAGGAACACTGGGTCGGGTGAAACCGCTGGAGAATTTCTTCTCGGTTCGGACCTGCGATCAAAATATCGAACGGGGCCTGGGGGGCCTGGCAGGTTGCAACCCGGTACTCGGTGGCTGACTTCCGCGACCTCGACATCGACTGTGGCGTCGCCCACAACTGGACAATTGCCCTGAACTGGTGCTGGAATCCATCGGTTCACTGGCAGATGAACTACATCGTTGGCGAAATCGACCCCTGTGATTGCCCCGAATGCGGAAACCAGTTTGAGGTGCCCCAGGAGTATTGCGACTTCAAGGCCACGGATTCGACCTAGGAACGAACCTGCTCCAAAACCGAAAAGAAAACGGATCGCATTCCCCCGATCACACTTCCGTGGCAAAAGTGTGGTCCGGTTCGTTGCGCAAAAACCAGGTCAGTCACCGTCTTGAAAACCCACAAATTCAAATGCCCGGTCTGCAAATATTCCTGGGAGATGCAGAAATGCGAAGTCGCCCAGGCAACGGAAAAAAAGGCAGCGGAAATTTCGCCACCTCTGCCGGCCGGAATTGCAAATGCTGTTCCGATCGTTCAACCAGCAGGAAACCGATAACACGCTTCCAAAAACAAAGACGCCTGACCGAGGGCCAGGCGTCTGTCTGTTATTGCGTCCGTTCGAATTCAAATGCGACTGAACGGGTCCACTAAGCCGGAGTTGCCAGCTGTCCAAAGATGCTGGAACCACCGGACAAGGTGAAACGCTGGCTGGCTGCGGTTGAGCCAGCATAAACACTCAGCAAGTCGATATCGGTTCCGTTCAATACAAGCGTTTCTACCCGGTAGGAACCCCATTCCTGGTTGGTAATCTTCAGAGTTGTCTCGATATCCCCGTTATCCAGGGCAAGTTCGACAATCAGGTCGCGACCCAACCGGCGGAACGACAAATCATTCGTGAAACTGTTCAATGTTGGGAAGTTGTCCAGGACGATTCGATCGCGACCGGAGAGTCTGTTCTCGTCAATCGTATCGCTACCCTGGCCCGCACCCCAATGGAATGTGTCGTTCCCTGTTTCCCCCATCATGAGGTCGTCACCGGCGAATGAGAAAATCTCGTCGTCGCCATCGCCACCCCGCAAGGTATTATTCAGGTAATTTCCATTAATCTGGTCGTTATTGCTGCTGCCAATTGCATTTTCGATGTCGGCACCAAAAGCAACTCCGACATGCTGAGTCAGCAAGGTAAATTGCTGGGTAAACGGATTGAACTGGGCACCAAACGAACTAAAGCTTCCTTGTCGAATATCGATAACGGAATCGAGTTGGGCCCCGGCAATCGAGAGGGTGTCATTTCCGCCAGCATCCCAGATGACCATAAACACATTGTCATCGCCATTGAAATAGCCCGGGATGTCGTACAAGGTGTCTCCCGTTCGGGTCGTAGTATTTATTCCGTAGTAGTCCTGCAGGGACAAAATATCGTACATCATGTAGGTCGCAGGATTTACGTCACCACGAGACTGGTAAGTCATTACCGTGCCGTTGTCATTGTCAACTCCTGCTGGCAAGATTGGCTGGCCATCATGGGGATGCTTAAAGCCCACGGCATGGCCCAATTCGTGCATGAAAACGCTCTGAGTATAAGAACCTGATTGGGTTCCGCCCGCCGTCGTACTCGTAAAAGCAACATTCATCCAGATATCACCCGACTGGTCCGCGGCCCCTGGAAAGTATGCAAATGCAGCTGCCATGCCATCCGGATTGGCGTAATTTCGCATCCGGATAATTCCTCCTTCCTGACCAAAGGAATTCGCCTGATTGTCGGAAATTTCCTCGAAATTCAGTTTGGAAACGTCGGAAATCAAATCGAACGACCTTCGAGCCATCGCTCGTTGTGCCACCGTAAACGCGCTGTCATTATCGTCGGTTGCACCATCGCCTGGCTGGTAGAGCGTCGTCCATTGATTCATGAAACTGTACGAAATCGTCAACGGATCAGGCTGAACCAATGGCGTGTAATCAAGCCAGTTGTTCGATTCGAGTGACGTCAGGTCAAGCGTGTTGTCCAGATCTTTGATTGCGTGCCGGTACAAGGACTCTGACCGGACTTCAATATTCGACCAGCTGCTCCAAAACGTTCCATTCCAGGCACGGACGTAGATCTCGTCAATCGTACGCACTTCCGGACGAGCTGTTCGAAAGGTCAACAAGTTATTGTTCAGTTGCGCGCCAGTAACGGTATGGACCTGATTGGCAACCAGATTTGTGTTTCCCAGACGAAGGAATCCGGACGTGGGCGAAGGATTCGTTTCGAGGAACTCGTAGGTCAGGATCGCCGGGCCACCATCCAGTCGCTCAATCAGGCCTTTGACCTGAATGTTCCAAAGCGCCGTTTGATGAACAAACTGATTTTTCACTCGGGGTAATTCAACTGAGTGCAACAGAATGTTTTGGGATGCGCTGACATTGCGGCCATCAGAAACCCGGTACTGAATTGTCTCGTCGAACTGGCCAAGCGCACCGAGGTATCGCATGGTAGCAATGTCTTGAATGGCAACACGATGCCACTGACCCGCTGCTACGGGAGTACCGTTCAGTTCCAATTTGCCGCTGGCGGCCGACGAATTTGAATCGTAAAACTCAACCCACTTGATGGTGCTACCGTCGGCGTCGTTCCAGCCAAGCAACTGCGAAATCGCATTGGACCTGCCGGCTTTAACAGTTGCATCGTTGTAGAAAGCTACCGGGGCATTTGCGTTGCGAGTGACCTTTGGAGTCGCAAATGCGTACTCGCTCCATTTGGCACCGTCCCAGGCAAAGAATTCCAGTCTCTCGTTTTCAGTATAGCTGCGGGCATAGTATTTGAGGTTCCCGACTTCTGCCGCCGTATAATAACGGAACGCGCCCTGGGCCTGGGTAACTCCATTCAATCGCAGTTCGCCACTGTCGGCGCCAGACAACTGGTCGCGAATGTAGAACTTGTCGATTGGCCATCCATCCGGGTCGGCGGCGGACATGACGCTTGAAATCGAAATCAATTCGTCTTGCAAAATGGTTGGGTTCGTGATCGTGATGACCGGCGGCGTAACATTGTCGCGAACGAAATACATCAACGAGTTAACGGGAGCACTCCACTGACCGTTGGCGAAAACTTCGATCCGAACATTCTCGGTGCCGATCTGGCTGCCGGCAGTGAATGTCACCTTGTTGAGATTCGCGGCACTGACAGTTGTCGTGACGCCATTCCCCTGGGGCACACCGTTGTATCGGATGAAGCCCGTGGTGGAACCGGCCAACAAGTCGGTGAATCGATATTGGGTAATTGGATCGTTATCCGGATCGGTCGCGTCGAGATACATCGATGCTCCCAGAATCGACTGATTCAAAAGAATAAAACGGGTACGTGGTGTTACAACTGGAGCGCCCATAATGACCAAGTCCTGGATAAGAATTTTGGATTGCCTGTCTTTGGAATTTATCGGTCCCACCCAAACCGAACTCAGTTCCGCAGATTCCCTGAATTGCTGATTATGCACAGACCTTCCGGGCATTTCAAGGTAAAAATCGGCGTTCCGCGCCCAAATTGCCAGTCAAAGCCAGGCCCGAACCCAAGGCTCGCCCACTCCCGACAATCAAAACAGGCGGTTAAATCCGTTCAATGCTGCAACCCGATAGGCTTCAGCCATCGTCGGGTAGTTAAAAGTGGTGTCCATAAAATATTTCAGCGTGTTTGCCGCCCCAGTCTGGGCCATAATCGCCTGACCAATGTGAATAATCTCTGTCGCGTTGGACCCGAAACAATGAACACCCAGGATTTGCAGGTTTTCCCGGTGAAACAGGATTTTCAGGACGCCCGACGTTTGGCCGGTAATTTGGGCTCTGGCAATGCTGCGGAAATGAGCAATTCCGACCTCGTAGGGAGTCTTTTGGGTAGTCAATTCCCGTTCCGTGGCTCCGATTGAGCTGATTTCCGGGCTGGTATAGATACCGGACGGGATCGAGTCGAATCCGGCCGGGGACTCTTCCAGTTTCAGAATCCGGCGGGCAACTGTCCTTCCCTGGGTATAAGCAGCACTTGCTAACGACGGAAAACCGACAACATCTCCAACGGCAAAGATCCCAGGGACCGTTGTCTCTCCAAACTTGTCGACCGCCAAATAACCGCGCCGGTCGGGAGTCAGCCCCACCGTGCCCAGTCCCAGGTCGTCGGTGTTTCCTGTTCGTCCCGCTGCCCACAGCATGACGTCCGACTTGATCTGCTTGCCACTTTCCAGGTTCAATACAACTCCGTCATCCAGTCCCTCAATCGAAGCGTATACCTCGTTGTGCCGGATCACGACTCCTCGTTCCCTCATGTGGTAACTGAGCGCGTCAGAGATTTCATCATCGAGAAAATCGAGCAGCCTCTCCCTCGAATTCACCAGGTTGATCTTCATGTCCAGGTTGCGAAACATCGAGGCATACTCGCAACCGACGACGCCGGCGCCGTAGATCGTCATCGAGTGGGGCCGATCCTTTAGACCCATTATCGTGTCGCTATCAAAGATTCGCGGATGGGAAAAATCGACGTTGTCAG
Organism: Planctomycetota bacterium; assembly: GCA_043768885.1. GTDB lineage: Bacteria > Planctomycetota > Planctomycetia > Pirellulales > Pirellulaceae > BJ22. The sequence goes on along the minus strand of JAYVKA010000429.1, from coordinate 3,817 downwards.
GACGGAAGGGCCGCGAACCCGTCGCAACTACAACGGCTCCTGCCGAAAAGCGTACATCATCGACCACGATGGTTCCAACACCATCAAACCGTGCATGACCACAGACCAACCGCACATCGTTGCGATCATAAAATTTTTGCCGCAGCGAGACCTGGCTGTTGATCACCGTCTGGGCGGAGCGAGTCAGGTCAGCCATCGAAAACTTGACGCTGGAGGCACATTCCCTCAAAAGCGGATTACGCAACGACTCGGTCAGCTGAAAGATCGCCGAGCGCAGGGCCTTGCTGGGGATCGTCCCCCAATGCGTGCAACCTCCGCCAATTTGAGAATGCCTCTCGACAACCAGCACCGAACGTCCGGCTTTGGCCAACTGCATCGCTGCACCTTCGCCTCCCGGCCCGGTTCCAACCACAATCGCGTCTAATGTTTGCGACATCCACTGGGTCCTTCCACATTGCAGGCAAAAGCAATGCGTCTACCGCACCGTTTCTGTATTCTCAAACCGCTGCATCGACAAAAATTCTGAATCGCCGCCGGATTTGCCTTCCGTCAGATCGACCAAAATCTCGCCCAGGACCGGGGCAAATTTGAATCCGTGCCCCGACAGTCCTGCCGCAATCGACACGTTCTTCATCCCCGGCAATCGGTCCAAAACAAAATGCTCGTCAGGGGACATGGTGTACATGCAAACGCTGGCAAAGGAAAGATGAACCCGTTGGAAGCGGAACCAGCGACTCATGAACTCTTCGGCTCGGGCAACATCGTTGGGATCGGCTTCGCGATTCAGTTCAGACGGATCCGAAACAGCCTGACCGCAGCTATGTTCGCCGACCTTGATTCCCAACCGGTCGATCGACGGCAATCCGTAAAAGCAACTCTCCGGTCCTTCATCGACCAGCCAGGTTGGCCCGCCGGCCCCTGCATGCACCAAATGAGTATCGACATGAAACCACGTTTGTTGCTTGCGAATGATTTTCAATTCGGGCATCCTCGAACCGGCCAGCTTTGCACTCCACGGTCCACATGCAATTACGGCCCGGCGAGCCCTGATCTTTTCGCCTGAAACAGTCAACTCGACGGTTCCGTCATCACCGACAGCCCAATTCTCCACCGCCGAGTTTGCGCGAAACTCAGCTCCTTTTTCACGGGCCAGCCGAATCATTGCCGCAACACATTTTTCGACCCGAAGAAAACCCGCCCCCGATTCGAACAAACCAACCTGGCCCTCGGCAACACGCCACCACGGAAACCGCTCCTCAATTTCAGTCGGCGACAACTGCTCAACCGGAATCGCGTGCTGGTCCGAACTGGCTTGAACGCCGAGAATCACCTCCGAATCCGGCCGGCCGACCTGCAACAAACCGGTGACTGTCAACAGGCTGGCCCTGGTTGCCGTTTCAATCTCGCGCCACATCCGAAAGGCACGACGGGCCATCGGAACGTAGTTGGGGTGCTCGAAATACGCTTCGCGAATGATGCGAGTTTGCCCATGGGAACTTCCCAAATTGTGAGCCGCACCGTACTGCTCCACGCCAACGACCTTCAAGCCGCGCCGCGCCGCAGCCAACAGCGCACCGCTGCCGACTCCGCCAACGCCAATCACGGCCAAGTCGTAAATCATTTAGAAACTCCAGGTTACAACTCGTTCCATGGCCCATCACTTGTTCCAGGGCTCCGCCGTGGAACGCACTGCCCCGGAGGCTCCGCCTCCCGTCCACCCTGGCTCTGCGCCGTCCCATGCACCGGCAGGCAGGGCCTGCAATTTAGCCCGTTCCAGGGCGGAGCCCGGGAACGAGTATGCGAGTGAGCTAGTAATTCGGTGTTGGCGGGCGATACTGTTCCGGGTCAATCGTTTTGAACCACTCGATGGTTTTCGAAAGCCCTTCACGCAGCGGCACTTTCGGTTCCCAGCCCAGATGCTTTTTGGCCAAAGTGATGTCTGGCTGCCGACGAGTCGGATCATCCGGTGGCAACGGACGCTTGACCAGTTTTGACTTGCTGCCTGTCAGCTCGATCGTCATCTCCGCCAATTCCCGAATCGTATACTCGCCTGGATTGCCGATGTTGACAGGGAAAGTGACTTCATCCGGCGCGGCCATCAATCGCACAAAGCCTTCGACCAAATCATCCCGATAACAGAACGAACGAGTCTGCATCCCGTCGCCAAAGATCGTGATGTCCTCGTTCTGCAATGCCTGTCGAATGAAATTCGAAACCACCCGTCCATCAAATGGATGCATCCGGGGACCATAGGTATTGAAGATCCGGCAAATCCGGATTTTCAGTTTGTGTTGCCGGTTGTAGTCCATGAACAGTGTCTCGGCCGCCCGTTTTCCTTCATCGTAACAGGCCCGGACTCCGATCGGATTTACACAACCGCGATACGATTCGGGTTGGGGGTGGACTTCGGGGTCGCCGTAAACTTCGCTGGTCGAAGCCTGGAAAATTTTCGCGTTGCAGCGTTTGGCCATGCCAAGCAGATTGATCGAGCCGATGACGCTGGTCTTCATCGTCTTGATCGGGTTGTACTGGTAGTGCCCCGGAGCGGCCGGGCAAGCCAGGTTGTAGATCTCATCGACTTCGAGGTGAATCGGATAAACTACATCGTGCCGGATCAGCTCGAAATTCGGCTTACCCAGCAAATGGGCGACGTTGATTTTCTGGCTGGTAAAGAAATTGTCCAGGCAAATCACGTCGTGCCCTTCGTCAACCAGCCGTTCGCACAAATGCGAGCCCAAAAACCCGGCTCCACCCGCCACCAAAATTCGCTTCGATTCTGACACAATCGTCTCCGGTTCGTTTTGTTGATACGTATTGCAAGTGCCAGATTATAGGGGCACACGCCGATTTGTTGAAAGCCGTTGTTTTCCCGCGGATCGCCGACACCTCTTTCGAAAACTCGATACAATGCATGCCGCGATATGTCGAGGCAATCCCATACAGATCCAAGGACCATATTTCGATGATTCGATTCGCAACTTTCGGACTGACAGCAGGTTTGTTTCTGGTCGCTTTCGCTTCGTTTTCAACCGGCCAGGAGAAGACCGGCGTGTCACCACACGAAACACAAACCGGCGGAAAATCGATTCGAGTCGTTTTCCTCGCCGGTCGCCCCAGTCACGGCTACGGCGCCCACGAACATTACGCCGGATGCCGACTCCTGGCCCATCATCTCGAACGGGCCATGCCTGGAATCAAGACCGAAGTTTTCAAACACGAATGGCCCGAAGGCGATTCCGTGTTCGACAATTGCGATGCCATCGTGATGTATTGCGACGGCGGACCGCGTCATCCTGCAAACGAACATCTTGAACTGATTGACCGCTTGGCAGAACGAGGTGTTGGCATCGTTTGTTTGCACTACGGAGTCGAAGTACCCAAGGGCGAATCGGGGGACAAGTTTCTAAACTGGATCGGTGGCTATTTCGAACCCGACTGGTCGGTCAATCCGCACTGGATCGCAACCTATAGGACTTTTCCGGATCACCCAATCTCACGAGGCGTCAAACCGTTCAGCATTGAGGACGAGTGGTACTTCCACATGCGTTTTCGCGAAGAAATGGAAGGAGTCACGCCAATCCTGACCGACATTCCACCGGAATCGACAATGTCCCGCCCCGACGATCCGCACGCAGGAAACCCGCGCGTCCGCAAAGCCGTCGCTGACAAGGAACCACAGCATATGGCCTGGGCCTACGAACGACCCGGTGGCGGACGCGGATTCGGATTCACAGGCGGACACGACCATTGGAATTGGGGAGACGAAAATTTTCGGAAGATCGTGCTGAACGCCATCGTCTGGTCGGCAGGCGCGGAA
>JAYVKA010000428.1:0-3402 GCA_043768885.1 Planctomycetota bacterium | reverse complement strand
TTTTTCGAAAGCCAGGCTGCGACACTTACTGAATCGTCCATCGCAATGGGAACGGAAAAGACCGTCCCGACACTGGAGCGGATGCTGTTCGGGTGAAAGAAATCGGTGGCCGGGTTGGCGAGAATGACGGCTCCAGCGCCGGCTCCATCGGCGCTGCGAATAACCGCTCCGACGTTGCCCGGTTTCTCGATCGATTCCATTACCAGAATGAACCCGTCATGGGATGGCTTCAGCGTCGCCAGGTCAGTTCTCGGGCGCGTCGAAACGGCAGCGATTCCGTCCAGTCGATCTCCGTAAGCAATTTTGCGAAACAGTTCCGCGGATAGGTCGTACATTTTACAGGCCGGATTGGACTCGAAAGTGAGAGCCTCGAGCGCTGCCACACGATTGATGTCGGCGAGGTCGGGGCTGACAAAAAGTTCGTTGAGTGGCAAACCGGCAGCGAGTGCCCTTTCTGCTTCACGGATTCCGAAGATGATAATCGAGTTTTCACGCTTGCGGTTCCGGCTGGATTGCAGACCGGCGGCGGCGCGAAGTCGCGCGTTGTGAGGACTGGTGATGGATTGCCGCATTGCGATGGAAGGTTATTGGATTTTGGGTGCGTGAAGGTCGAGAAACGCCTTGGCCTGGTTCCACCATTCATCGGGCATGTCGGACAGGTGAGTCCCCTTGTCCAAGCGCACAAACGTTTTTACAGGCGAAGCGGCGAGCCCAAAAAGCCGTTCCGCGTTGGGCAACGGCGTGATTTCGTCGTTTACAAAGTGGCTTTGGAAAAGCGGCATCGTCAGTCGCGGCAGAATCAGATCGCTCCGAAAATGATTGCACATCACAAGCCGCGTCGGAATCCAGGGATAGTTCGCGGCTGCCGCACAGTCGAGTGCGTCAAAGGTCCGGTCGAGGATCAACATGCCGGCACCGGTTCGGTCGGCGACTCCGGTGGCCAGTCCGCCTCCGAGGCTACGGCCAAAAAAGACCAACTGGTCGGGGTTCGTTTTCAATTCGGCTGCAAAAGCACGAACCATCGCTTCGCCGTCATCCAGCACGCTTTTTTCGTCAGGAATTCCAGAGGTCCGGCCGTACCAGCGGAAATCAAAAACCAATACCGTCGCTTCGAACTGGTCGCACATTTCTCGGCCAAAATCACGGGCGACCCGCGGAACATCTTCTGCATTTCCGTGAAAGACAACGATGGCCGGCCGGTTGGGCAGACCTTCCAGAATCCATCCGTGGACTGTAGCTCCGTCAGCAGATTGACAAGTAAATTCCCGCTCGCCAGCCTTTGGTGCGACGTCGCGTGCCGGTGGCGCGGGGTAGACCAACCTCGTTTCGAGAATCATCATTGCCATGACCAAACTGAGGTACGCGCCGCAGGCAGCAAACAGAATTCGGCGGAGAAAGGTCAGCGACATCGGTTGGCGTGAATCGTTTGGCAATTTTGTGTTTGATCTCCCATGAATGATACACCAATCGATGCAAATGGTCTGTTGGTGGTCGTTTGTACTTTCAATGAGATTGGGAACCTGCCGCGACTGGTTGATGAACTGCGAAGAAGCCTGCCGGGTTCTCACATTTTGGTCGTCGATGACAGCTCTCCGGACGGCACAGGGCGATGGGCCGAATTACAGGCGGAAAACTTGGAGGACCTGTTTTGCCTCATGAGGCACGATGAAAAGGGCCTGGGTTCTGCCGCAATTGCCGGCTTGAGTTGGGGGCTGAGGCGGGAATACCGCTGGCTGGCCACGATGGATGCCGATTTCAGTCACGACCCGACCCAAATGCCTAAGTTGCTTGCAGCGATTATGGGCGATGTTCAACCCGGATTGGTCGTTGGTTCCCGATATGTTTTGGGGGGCGGAATTTCCGGGTGGCCGATGCATCGGCGGTTGGCCAGCAAACTGCTGAATGGCGTGACCCGTATGCTGTTGCGGATTCCGGTGCGGGATTGCACCGGTGCGATGAGGATTTATCGGTCGGATGTGTTGGAGCGGGTCAATGTTTCCGGTGTGCGGGCGACTGGCTATGGATACCTGGAAGAACTGTTGTTTCGGATTTCCAAATCGGGTGCAAAAATCGTCGAAGTTCCGATTCATTTTCAGGATCGAACGGAGGGGAAATCCAAAGCCAGTTGGCGGCACGGACTGGCGGCATTGGGCCGGATCGCGATGATTCGTTTCGGACGCTGAATGAAAAACGATTCGCCGCTGGTCGTTTTTCAGCCAACTCTCCTTTATCATGGTGCGAGTCGCTGGCGGGTTTTCGGGTTTGCCAGAGGCATCCTGCGACAACATTTCCAAACACGATAGTCGGATAGATGTTTATGACCAGATTTCTGAAGCGGCATGGGTTTTCGATGGCACTGTTTTGCGCCATGGCGATTATTGGCTCCTCGTCAGGTTTCGGCCAGGAAAGTGAATCAGCACAGAAGGCAGGGATGGAGCCGGTGAAAATTTCCGACCAGGCCCTGAAGATCCACCATTCTGGAATGCTGTTTGACGGGCACAACGATTTGCCCTGGGCGATGCGCTCGGGTGCTGGGTCCTCGTTTGAAAAGCGGGATATACGCCAGCCACAGCCGGAGATGCACACGGACATTCCGCGACTCAAGACTGGCGGAATGAAAGCCCAATACTGGAGCGTCTATGTTCCGGTCGGCATGCGTGACCAAAACATTGCTTTGTTGACGACTTTGGAACAAATCGACTTGGTCCACAAAATGTGCGAGACCTATCCCGACGTTTTTGAATTTGCCGGGACGGCGGCGGATATTCGGCGAATCGTTGGCGAAGGGAAGATCGCATCGCTGATGGGAGTCGAAGGTGGGCACTCGCTTGAAAATTCGCTTGCCAACCTGAAGCGGCTGTACGATCGCGGAGCCCGATACATGACGCTGACTCACAGCAAAAACACGGAGTGGGCTGACTCGGCGACCGACAAAGATGAGCCCGGGATTCACGGAGGGCTGACGGCTTTTGGGCGAGAAGTGGTGATGGAAATGAACCGCATCGGAATGGTTGTCGATCTTTCCCACGTTTCGCCGCAGGTCATGCACCAGGCGCTGGACATTGCCAAGGCACCGGTGATTTTTTCCCATTCGTCGACGCTTGCCATCAACAAACATCCCCGCAATGTTCCCGATGACGTGCTCAAGCGAATGAAGGAAAACGGCGGGGTTGTCATGGTCACTTTTGTGTCGAGCTTTATTGCGCCTGATGCTGATATTGAGAAGGACCCGAGGGCACGCGGAACCATTCATGAAGTGGTCAATCATATCGAACAAGTCATCAAGCTGGCGGGAATCGATCATGTGGGCCTTGGAGGGGATTTTGACGGCACCGATTCCCTGCCAGTTGGTTTGGAAGATGTTTCCTGTTATCCCGCGATCACAGAGTTGTTGTTGCAAAA
>JAYVKA010000427.1:0-2767 GCA_043768885.1 Planctomycetota bacterium | reverse complement strand
CGGTGAGCATTTGGGGACAAATGCTCTACTATCGTCAGTTGTTGATTCTTGTTTTTGCAATTTGCTTGTCGGAACAGTTGGGGACAATTGTTCTACTATCTTTATCGTCCAGCTTCTTGCGCAGCGATTCCAGCCCTGTATGGAACCGGCGGTTGGCAGTGGCTGCGCTGGTATCTGTCAACTCCGCGATTTGCTGGAATGAGTGGTCGCACCAAATTCGGAGTACAATCGTTTCTCGTTGGTCTTCGGGCAAATTTTGCAGCGCCTCGGTTGCTGTTCGCGCGTCGAGGCTGACTGCCAAATCGGTTTGAAACCAAAGTCGCGAATCAGCCGCCCGCGTTTCGTGATCGGATCGACGCTGTCGGGAGCGGCTGGCGTTGAGCGACAAGTTGCGAACCACACGGTACAGCCAACTGACTGGCTCCATGGGTGCCGGACGTTCGGAATGAAGTTTGATGAGTGCTTCCTGTACAACGTCTTCGGGGTTGCCGCAGCGTTGTCGGGCATACAGCACCAATCTGGCGCCGTTCGCCCGAACGATCGCCAAAAACTGTTCTGGGTTGAATTCAGACAATCTTTGGCCCCACCGCCCAAGTCTCAGGAAAACGATTCATTCTTCCGGTCTGGTAACAATAACACACCGGTCGGAAGGATTCGTTTCATTGTGATTGGAGAATTTTGGAAAAGGCTGGCAGAAGGCCGGAGTCGAGGCATAGGCTTCCAGCCTGTGCGAGAGCGATTGAATTACAGGCTGGAAGCCTGTGCCACGGGTTGGATTCTCACGATGACCGATCGGTCTTCGCAGGTTTCCACTTTCGTTTCGATTGGCAGGAAAAGTTTGAGGGTTTCCAGTTGCGTGACGGAATGGCTGGACAAATGCGTGGCGCGAAACGAGCGGGGGTTGCCAGAGCGGGTTACGGCCAAAGCCAATGGCAGCATCCACTGGTCGGTCAGGTGTTCGCCCAGGGGGGCCGATGATTTGAGATAATCGCGAGCTTCGCGAACGACGTCTCCGGCGATTTTCTCGGCGCGGATTCCAATCTTGCCGAAACCTGTCGCGATCTCGGTGACGTTGTCGAATACCTGTTCGATCATCACAACGTTGCCCGGTCCGGGACTGTTCACCGTCAGGTTCCGTGTTTCGCTCGGCTTCCAATCCATGCGACGGACGATCGTGTCGGTTTCGCGCTGGGCAATATGAAGAGGCAGGTTTGCGACGAGTGCGATAGCCGCGCGCGAAACCGGCTCGCCCCGTTCCATCAAATCAAAACCCTTGAGTTCCGACGGCTGGATATCAACAGAAAATTTCCCGCCTCCGGCCGGATAGAAACCGTAGCTTTCGATTTCGGCAGCGATGGTTGGACCGAGTCGATTGACGAGCGGGAGGAAGGACCGTTGAAGGAAATCGAAGGGCGGAGCCCACGGGTTGTGAGTGCCACCTTCGAGAATCAAGCGGGACGGTGACTCGGCGATCATCAGCGCGGGGAGGATGGTTTGAAGTACGAGCGTGACGCTGCCGGCCGATCCGACACTGAATTGATAGGTGCCGCCAAAGATTCCGGACGGTCGGAATGTCAATTCGCGCGAACCGATTTGGGATCCGGTGACTTCGGCGCAACCAACCCGCGCGGCAGCATCGACGGCTGTTAGGTGTTGGCGTTTCAGTCCGGGTTTGTTGCGTCCGGCGCGGATTTTGTGGATGGCAATCGGGCGGCCGGTAATCAGTGACAAGGCCAGGGACGAACGGATGATCTGCCCGCCCCCTTCGCCCCGGGAGCCGTCGATTTCGATTGTGTCAGAGTGGTTGGACATTTGGCAACGGTTGAAAGCGAGTTGGGGAAGGTCAGGAAAGATTGTCCAGAGCCATGGAAATCATGCAGGGGTGACCGCAGCATCATTGTGTCATTTGTTGCCTAATACCGATTGCAGGCGATTGTTATCAGACTGGAAAGTACGTACTTTCCAGAGTTCTGGCGAGCCGGAATGGTTCACTGTTTCGCCATGCCGGTGCCGATTATTTCGCCGGCCGATAGCGGATGGCCGCGGAGGAAATCAGCAATGGGCATGGGGCGTTTTCCGGCGGGCTGGATTTCGAGGATGGAGAGGATGCCGGTGCCGGTTTGAATGTGCAGTTGTTGGCTGTCGGAAACAATGATGGTTCCTGGAGCGACCACAGTGTTTGAAGGTTGATCAATCGATGTGGCGCGGGTGATGATCAGCCGGACTGGCTGTCTTGCTTCGGGACGATTCCAGATTGTGTACGTGCCAGGCCACGGCTGGAGCGCGCGGATTTGGTCAACGATTTTTTTCGACGAACGGTCCCAGCGAATTTGTGCGTCTTCTTTTCGCAACCGGCGAGCCTTCGTTACGAGTGCCGGGTCCTGTAACTCGCCGAGTGCTGATTCTCCATCCCACGCCTGGAGTTTTTCGATCGCACGCATAACCGGATCGATTCCGAGTTCCGACAATCGCGGTTCGAGTTGTTCGCAGGTTTCGTCGTCACCGATTTTCAGTGAAGCCGATTCGATGATTGGTCCGCCATCGAGCTTGCCGGTCATATGAATGATGCTGACGCCGGCTTCTGTCTCGCCGCGCCAGATTGCCCAGGCGATGGGTGCCGCGCCGCGATACTTTGGAAGTAGCGATCCGTGCAGATTGATTCCGCCAAGTCTCGCCGCTTGCAGGCAATCGTTCGAAAGGATCTGTCCAAAGTCACAAACAAACAACAGATCGATTTGCAATTCGCGAACGACGCGGACAAATGCTG
>JAYVKA010000426.1:0-5971 GCA_043768885.1 Planctomycetota bacterium | reverse complement strand
CAGCAGCGATCCGGCCAGTGGTCCCCAGCGATCGCTATCGACCCACATCAACTCGGCGGGTGAACGGTCGAACGAATTGGTGATCCAGCAGAGGGGCGGTTCCATCGCTTCGTCCGACGAATCGGTGACATCGTGGTAACCAAACATGTTTCCATAAAATCCGCCAGGCGTGACCCAGTTGATCCGGTTCTTCGGGTTCCAATGTCCTTCCTGATCGGTCACAACAAAAGAGCCGTCGGGATTCAGGCAGACTCCGTTGGCTGCGCGAAAACCGTTGGCGATAATTTCCGTTCGCTGGCCGTCGGCACTGATTTTCAACAATGCTCCGTGATGCGGCACGAGGGCGGGGAGCGCGTGTCGTGCTGATTTCGCATAGTAGAAATTGCCCTCGGCATCGATCTGCAAACCCATTGCGAACTCATGAAAGTGTTCGGTCACCTGGTGGTCGTTGTTGTAACACTCGTACCAGTCCATCTCCCCGTCGCCGTTCAGATCGTGCAGCGCGACCAGTTGGTCCCGACAAGTAACAAAGATCACACCATCACGCAATTTGATCCCGAGTGGCTGAAACAGTCCCGTGGCAATTCGCCGCCAATGCAGTTTGCTGCCCGGTTCGGTTTGGCCGATCCCGGTGACTTTCCAGACCCCGCCATCCCATGTGCAAACCATCGCAGCGTCTTCGCCCGGAATGAAATCAACTCCTGTCGTGCGCAGTCGACAATTCCATGGATTGTTGGCCGGATGAGTCAGCACATCGACGGCGTAAGGACTATTGTCGTCACCGATCACAATGTCAGTTTCCAGAACTTGCGGCCAATTCGGCGGCCCGCCGTGAGTCAGTGGCTCCAGGTCGGCCGGGGCGGGAATCTTGCCGATCGTTTCGCACAACAAATCAATTTGTTCAGCAGCATCAATCGATGCGGCCAACACGTTCAGTTTCAAGGCCTGATCACCGGCCGGAATTCGTAGCCTCAAGTTGCCATCATCGGACGCCAGCCAGGCATCAGGATTGACTACTGCATTACCCATCATTGCTGAAACAACCAGCCCAACCGGGTTGGAAATGACTGGCTGGTTTCCAATCCGGCGGGCGATGAGCGCCGGGTTGATTTGTGCGGGAACGTCACCGCCAACCAATTGCGTCCAGTCGGCAACCAGCCCCTCGTCACCAATCGAACCAGCCGGGCGCACTTCCCCAGGTGAAACCATCCGTTGATACAGCCGCACGTTCTCGATTTCGCCGTTGAAGAAACTTGACTCAGGAAAATTTTCGTTCGTGGCGCCGATGCGAATCACCGAACCGGCGAGCGGCTTCTTGACAGCCAATTTGCCTCCGCCAGCCGGTTTGCCATCGACAAAAAACCGGACATCAGTTTCTTTGGCTTGCCAGGTCAAAACAACATCGTGCCATTTTCCGTCTGCGACGCGGACGTTCGAGCGGACTGCCCCGACCCAGCCGACATCGAAAGCCAGTTTTCCTGCGTGAACGAACAAAGATTGCCCATTTGCGACCCAGCGTTCTTCATCGACAGTTTTGCAGACAATCGTTCCATCCGACTCCGTTTTGATTCTGGCGGCGATTGAAAAATCCTGTGACGACGTGTCGAGGACATTGTCCAATTCGATTTGGTAAAAAGAGTTGCCGTCAAAGGCACTCGTGGGTTGGCTGATCGTTCGAGTCGTCGAATCATCCAGGGAAATCATCGAATCGCACTTGTACGCAAATGGTTTCGATTCACTGGCGACTTGCAAAGTCATTTCCTGCGACCGCGGGCCAATGTTGAGCGTTCGAATAAAGACGGGTCGGCCTTCTGCAAATTTCAGGGCAGGCGATTCGAGGATTTCCGTGTCTCCAACCGTGTAGCGAATCACCGTCTGTTTTCCGTAACGGTACATCCCGCGATATTGCGCCCAATTTCGGTCAAGCGGTCCGTATCGTTTGTTGTCCCGACCGATGAACCGGTTGTCGTCGAAAGAACCACCGCCTGGACTTCCCCAGCCCGGTCCGGTCGGATTTTTCAGATGGACTGGCCCGGCGATTTTCGGATGCTGGTTGTGCACGCCATTGAAATGAATGCCGTTGTAGTCGATGAATCCGCCGCTCCACGCACCAGCCATTCGCATGGTGTCGTGATCGTAGATCATCCAGTGCGAACCCGACTCGACGCCGCCCGGCCCATCGTCCAGCCGAATCGTAATTCCCTTTTGCGCAATGTTCGATCCATCGCGACTGATTTCGATCGTGTTGATCAGGCTGGGGCCGTAATCCATCAGCGTCCATGGGGTGGACTCGACCGGTTTCGGCCCTCGCGTGTCGCCCGCTGGAAGTCCCGTGAGATACTGTTCGGTGACGGCAAAATATTGCGTTGGATTGTGTCGTTTCAAAAATGTTTCTCGCAAGTAATGGATGACGGCGTACTTTTGTTGGGGGACCATCCAGCGCTGTGAGTTCATCATCCCGAAGCCGTGGGTCAGGGTTTGATACAGCGTGTATGGATCGTTTCCGCGTTTGAATTGGCCGGTGGGGAATCGCAGCGAAGTCGGCATCGATCCTTCACCTTCCAAAGCGCCATGACAACTGGCACAGCGCAAGCGAAAAATTTCCGCTCCCTGACTCAACATCTTTCGATCCATCGATTCGATCAGGCCACGATGATCAACACGGCTTTCGTATTCCGGCAGTGGAGCAATCGCAGCCATGGAAGTTGTTGGCAACAACTGGGCCGCCCGAGCAGGGCCGCCTCGCGCGATTTCCTCGACGTAGCGCACCAGATCGAGAAACTCGCTGCGGTCCGCCAACTGGTTGGCCAGTGCCTCTGGCATCGTCGAAAGTTTTGTTTTTTTGCGGTCTTCGATTTCGGATTGGCTGATCACCAGTGGCTCGGACGTTTCCTCAATTCGGTCGATTCGGATTTCCGTTTCGGATTCATCGACCACGATCCCGGAAATCTGTCGCCCATCGTCCAGCATCAGGAGTGTGGTCTCAAATCCTTCGCGGATTTCCGCCGACGGATGTAAAATCGAATCGGCCAGTTTTTCGATGGTGAATTCCCGCCGCTCGGCAAGATCAGGGCCCAATCGGCGTCCCCGCGATCCCGGCTCGTGGCATTTCGCGCAATTCATTTCCGGCCGAAAAAAAGCAATCGCTCCTCGTACCGGATCCCCAAACCGCGTCACCTCAGCCGCCAGCGCCGAAAGATCTTCTCCGGCCAACTTGTCCGTCAGCCGCAACTGCTGGGCAGCAAGAAATTCCGTCTGGACCACAAAGCACAGCAAGAATACAGCGATGACGGTGGCATGTCGAACAAGCAGCACGATTCGGTCCCGGGGTTGGATGCAAAATTTGTTTCGGTTTTTCGTCCCCAGTATAAACCGAATTGGCTTTGGAATCTGGGACTGGTTCATTCGGCCATTGCCGCGAAAGGCGCAAAGATCGCAAATGAGATTGAGCCATCGACTCGTTGCCCTTTGCCTTGGCCCGATCAGGCGTTTGCGATCATTGTGTTCTCTCGTGGCCGGTCCTTCCTGTTTGGATGCTGATTGCGAATGGGAGGGCCTGAAGACTATGCTGATTCAGTGAATCAGACATTGCCGTGTGGTTGCAGGCGTTGGGAGGTTGATGGTTGACAGGCTCCGAAATTAACTGGCGATTGCACAGGGTTTTCGTTGGCGCGATTGTTGTCGGCTTGACGGTGTTGTTTGCGTCGCCGGTTTCTGCGCAGGATGCGCTCGAAAGAATCCGCCAGCGGGGGAGTTTGATTTGGGGAGGTGACCAGGAAGGCGGTGGTCCGTTTGTTTATCCGGCCGCCGATGATCCGACGCGGCAGGAAGGATTTGAAGTTGAGATTGCGGATTACATTGCGGCGAAACTTGGAGTCAAGGCGCAATTTCAACAGGGGCAATGGGACAAGCTGCCCGATCTGTTGAATCGCGGCGACCTCGACATCGTCCTGAACGGTTACGAGTGGACGCCGAACCGGGCAGCGCGATATGGAACGTCGATTCCCTATTACCTCTACGAGTTGCAATTGCTCGCCCGCAAGGATGATGAGACATTGCGGACCTGGGAAGATTTGACCCAACGACCTGGTGGAGGGAAGCGTCGGGTTTCGGTTTTGGGAGGTACGGCTGCACAGCAATACCTGGAGAAAAATTTCCCGGATCAAGTTGCCATCGTCAGTTTCGATGGTCAGGCTGACGGCATGCGGGCAGTGGAACTTAACCTCGATGGGGTCGACGCGAATCTGCAGGACTTGCCTGTCTGGACATTTTATCAGGACGGATTCCCGGATCTTGCTGCGGTCGGCCCGCCGGTAGGCCGCGGGTACTACGTCATCTTCACGCGGTCTGATGACACGGAGCTGCTGCAAGAGATTAACCGTGCGATCGTCGATGGAATGTTGGACGGGACGTTCAAACGGATTTACGAAAAGTACCGGATGTGGAATTCGACCCAGTCGCAGCGAGGGCTGGATGTTGCAGCAACCGGCAATTTTTTGGGGGACCAGATTGTCGAAGCGAACAGCGAAGGAAATTCCAACGAGCAGAATTTTCAGGCTGTTCGGGGCTGGAACGTTGTTTGGCAGCGGGGCGGATTACTCGTTTGGGCGGCAGGGTTGACGATTGTATTGGCGGTCATCGCGATGCCGCTGGCGATTTTGATCGGACTGGTTCTGGCACTTTGCCGAATGTTCGGCAACGGGTTGTTGAAGGTTTTGGCTTCACTTTACATTGAAGTCGTCCGGGGCACGCCGCTGGTTTTGCAATTGTATGTGATCTTTTTTTTGCTTCCGGAGATCGGGATTTCGATCCACGCTTTTTGGGCTGCCGTGATTGGGTTGGCCGTCAACTATTCAGCGTATGAAGCGGAAATCTACCGCGCCGGGATTCAGGCGATTCCGCGCGGACAGATGGAAGCGGCGACGGCACTTGGGATGGGTCGCGGGTTGGCTCTGCGCCGGATTATCATTCCCCAGGCGACCCGTTTGGTGATCCCGCCGATGACAAACGATTTTATCGCGCTGTTCAAAGACACCGCGGTCTGCTCGGTGATCACAGTGGTGGAGCTGAGCAAGCAGTATTATGTTCACGCTCGTAGCACTGGTGCGATTCTGGAGCTGGGGATCGTCACGGCGTTGTTGTACCTGGCGATGAGCTACCCGCTTTCAATTATCGCCAGCCGGCTGGAAAAACGGCTGGCCAGGGAGAGTCGCAAATGATTCGACTCGAAAAAATTGTCAAGCGGTACGGTGATACGACGGTGCTCAATGGCGTCTCGATGGCGGTCGCCAAAGGGGAAGTCTGCGTGTTGCTCGGCCCGTCAGGTGGTGGCAAAAGCACCCTTCTGCGCGCGATCAATGGCCTGGAGAAATTTGATTCTGGTTCGATTCTTGTCGATTCGATCCGGCTTGAGCCACCGGCTGGACCGACACGTGATGCCGCACTCGTTGCGATTCGCCGCAAAGTGGGCATGGTCTTTCAACAGTTCAATTTGTTTCCCCATCGAACTGTTTTGGAAAACGTCATTGAAGCTCCAGTCCATGTTTTGAAACAGAACCGGGACGAAGCGCGATCGGTTGCACGGGAATTGCTCGACCGGGTCGGAATCCTGGACAAGATCGATGTGCGACCAGGTTCGTTGTCCGGCGGGCAGCAACAACGGGTCGCCATCGCGAGGGCATTGGCGATGAAGCCGGAAGTAATCCTGTTTGACGAACCGACCAGTGCACTGGACCCACGCATGACGAACGAAGTCACCAGCGTGATGGCTGACTTGGCCGGTTCGGGTCAAACCATGATCGTGGTGACTCACGCGATGGGTTTTGCCCGCAACGTGGCTCATCAGGTTCACATCCTGCATGCCGGGCGAATCGCCGAGTCGGGACCGCCGGACCAGATCTTTGAAGCTCCGCAGAATCAGATTACGAAGGATTTTTTGCACGAGACAGAGGTGGCATAGCGGTACAGTGCC
>JAYVKA010000425.1:0-2099 GCA_043768885.1 Planctomycetota bacterium | reverse complement strand
GCCAAAGGACTAACCTACTCCGTAACGACTCGCAACATTATCGATACAGTCGTCGAACGTGGGACGATCGAGAGCCAGAACACGGTTCACGGTCGCTGTGAATTGCCCGGCTTTGAAAACAAGATCATCTGGATCGTCGATGAAGGCGCGCTGGTCAACAAAGGGGACATCGTTGTCAAATTCGACAGCGCCGAAATCGACAAGGAAGTCGCTGAAAAGCAAAGCCGGCTGATCGAAGTCGAAGGGAAACTGGAACAGGCCAAACAGGAACTCGAAGTCCAGAACAACAAGAACCAGAGTGATATCGCGGCGGCGGAACTGGAATTGACACTGGCCGACCTGGATTTGAAAAAGTACCGTGATGGTGACTATATCGCCGAAAAATCCGAGCTGGAACGCAGCATTTCCGAGGGCGACGCCGAGCTGAAAAAAGCTACCGAGGAAATGACCAACATGCGGGCCCTGGTCCGCAAGGGTTTTCGCTCGCCCGAACAACTGCGGGAACTGGAGTTGCGGGTCAGCAGTTACGAATCTCGCGTCGATCGAGACAAGCAAAAGTATCACGTGCTGATCAACTACGACCACCAGAGAAAAATCACCGAGTTCGAGGCCAAGGCCAGGGAATCAAAACGCAAACTCGAACGATCGCAAACGACTGCCGACGCCGAGACCAAAAAGGCTGAATCGGCGATCCTCGTTGCCGATCGGGACGTGTTGCAGGCCAAAACCGAATTGTCCGAACTCGAAAAATACAAAGCCCATTGTGAAATCATCGCCCCCCAGGCCGGCACCGTCGCTTATGCCAATCAGGAATGGTTCGATCCCGACGAGAGAATTCGAGAAGGGGCAACGGTTCGCCGACAGCAGGACGTTTTCTACTTGCCAGACATGTCGAAGATGCAGGTCAAGGTCAGCGTTCATGAATCGGTCGTGAACAAAATCAGGCCCGGGCTCCGCGCCGATGTCCGCGTCGATGCATTTCCCGACTCGCCTGTTTCCGGCAACATCACGTTCGTCGCCGAACTGGCGACAAGCAGTTTCAGCAACACAAAAAACTACGAAGTCCTCGTGCTGATTGACAAGATTCCCGAAGGCGTTTCGATCAAACCAGGCATGACCGCGCAGGTTGATATTACAATTGGGGTCTACGACAACGCGATGGCGGTTCCAGTCGGAGCGATCACCGAACATTTTCAGCAATCGTACATCTACGTTCGCGATGGATTGAATGTGGTCCGTCGCAAAGTCACGACTGGCCGAAGTACGCACTCGTTTGTCGAAATCGCGGATGGTGTCGCCGAAGGTGAAATTGTGATGCTGGACGCCTACCAGCGTGGACTGAGTGATTTTTCACAGGCCGAACGGGCTGCGAAAATTGGCCAGGAATCTGCGACCAAGCCCGGCGATTCGGGTCCGGTCGATGAAGGAAGTGGCGCGACTTCGGAAGAAAGCGGTTCCGTGCAGGAATCGGAATCACCCGCATCCAGCGAAACTTCGGAGTAAAACGATTCATGTTTCGCTCCTTGCCACGAATGCACGGGATGATGCACATGGCTCTTCGCAGTTTGCGGATGCACAAACTTCGTTCTTTCCTGACCGTGCTGGGCCTGGTCTTTGGTGTTGCCAGCGTGATTGTGATGCTGGCCGTTGCCGAGGGAGCCAACCGCGAAACCCAACGGCAGATTGAATCGCTCGGCGTAAACAACGTCATCATTCGCAGTCTCAAACCGGTCGAGAGCGGCAACGACCCGGTTTCCCGGCGAAACCGTTTCGAAATGAGCTATGGGTTGACCTACAACGATTTGCGGCGAATCGAAGAGACGATCACTTCTGCGGTGGCAGCAACTCCGTTACGCGAGTTCAAAGACGAAGCCCGCTTCAGCAAGAACAAGGCCGAAGCGCGAATCGTGGGAGCCTGTCCGGGCTACCTGTCGGGCAACCGGTTGACGTTGGCTCGTGGGCGGTTCATCGAAGATACTGACCTGAAATACAACGCCAATGTTTGTGTGATCGGCGAAGGCCTGGCGAAAGATCTTTTTCAGCACCGTTCGCCGATCGGCAAGTCGATTCAGGTAGCGAACCAGAATTTCTTTCGGGTT
>JAYVKA010000424.1:0-7747 GCA_043768885.1 Planctomycetota bacterium | reverse complement strand
TCGCAACAGATTTTTGACAACCTGATTCGAACTCCTTCACGATGTTTTTCCTACATCAATTTTCCACACCAAAGTTGCGCTTCACTTGGACTTCCGCCGCCGGATTAATGCCCGTTGCGTTAGCGGTAGCTATGAACGATCCCGTGATAATTACGGAATGCACAGAAGACAGTAACTACTGTTTTACAAGAGTCACCTGTTATGTTTTAAATGACGAACCATGTCTTCCCGCTGGCGAATGCTCGTGTCAACGAAAGCCGAATACGTTGGATGTATGCACGTGCCAGGTCAATCCTTTACCACCCACTCCATGATTTTAGCGTCAGTTGTTGGGTTCAGTTCCGCGATGGCCGTATTGGTCGTCGCGGCAATTTTTGAGAAGAACAAGATGATTAAGTCGAATCGTGTGGTATTTTTGTTTCGGGGTGTCATTACCCTATTGACTTGTACGTTTGTGTTTGGATGCAGTCGCAGTGATATCAACGACCCAACACTGAGAGCGTGGAGTCATTGGACAGATTCGATAGGCACGCAGTACAAAGTTGCAATGCAACAGGAAATGGCATTGGCTTTCGATTCTCAAGGGAAGGTCGATGGGACTGAAACATTAATGGTCGAATGCGTTCGCGATGGTGATTTTTACGCCATTGTCATCCATGAAGAAAACGGTGACGAATACGTCCGGTTGAAAAACCCGAGCTATTATTGCGGCCTTAAGAAGCCGAATGGAACCAATACGTACATGCTTTTCAGTATTGCCGTTGCCGGTACGCCGGAGTATCAAAGCGAAGCGACCTCAACCCTCAGGACGGATCCTCTAGCAACGCTTATGTCCGGGGATCAGCTGTTGGATTATTGCAGGATCATCAAAGTATCGCGGTCAAACACCTCCTCCAACGGCAATGAACTACAATTTGAGTTGGAATTAGACGACACTGCTCCGCAACTGGCCCGAGATGCCCATCTGGACGACCGGATTTTCCCTCAGCGTTTTCAGATGAATCGACGATCGGAGCCGAACGGCGTGCCTGGTGGCGAGTGGCTAAATTCCTGGGAAACCCACCCGGTCGCAACAATCAACGGCAAGGAGGTTACCCTTCCGCGCCGAAGAGTGGTCGCCGCGAAATGGGTCCTTTTCCCCGGTTTGGCGTATGAGATTCCAACCACTTTTGCCTCTTCGACGGATGAATCCGGAAATATGAACTGGTATCGAAGTCGGACAATCCTGTCAGTCGAAACGTCAAACCATCCGAATTCGGGAATCTTTTACATGAGTGGATACGGAATTCCGGAGGTGGCGAAAGAGCGAGGCAAGTGGACGCTTGCCTGGATATTGGGATGCGTTGCATTGTGCGGATTTATTGGGTACTGGATAGTTCCCAAACTTGTCCGGAAGGTGCGCTGAGAAATGACAATTCACCACAAAAGTACTCCGTCATTGCCAAGTGGCAGGATTCGCGTGTTTCCTTGGGAACACTGCTTTGACCCTTTTGGATTGGGAAACCAGTTAATCTTGAGATTGAACTATTCAAACAAATTTCGGCTTAAGGCAAAGGACGCGTTCACACTTGTGGAACTGCTTGTCGTGATCGCGATCATCGGCATTCTGGTTGGAATACTGCTTCCCGCCGTGCAGATGATCCGAGAAGGTGCCCGACGAACGGAGTGCATGAACAATGTACGTCAGTTAGCTCTTGGGGCAATGAACTACGAGTCGGCGCATGGGCATCTGCCATCGGGAATTACAGGGCCGAATGTGCGGCCGCATGGGTCGCAAAGCTGGTTGCAACCGTTGTTGCCCTATGTCGAACAGCTGGCGATTTTTGATCAAGCAGCGGCGGATTACCAGGCAAGTCCCTCTCCCTTCGCTGGTCACTTGGGAATGCGGACTGTGATTCCTGTGTTTCAATGTCCGAGTGAACCCGATACTGGCGAAGCACACTGGACCCACAATTTTCGATTGGCCGCTTCGACCAGTTACCTTGGTGTCAATGGAACCGACTGGAGTACGGAAGACGGAATTTTCTATCGCAATTCCAAAACCCGGTTCAGCGATATTGGTGATGGGACTTCCAACACATTGATGATCGGTGAACGTCCGACCAGTCCCGACTTCTGGTACGGATGGTGGTACGCCGGGTACGGGCAGCAAGGAACCGGTTCGTGTGACATGCTGTTGGGCGTCCGGGAAACAAAAGCACCAGCTGCACCTGGCGTCACGACTTATTTGGAATCTTGCCCAGACGGACCTTACGAATTCAAGCCAGGCAAATACGGCGAACAATGTGATACGCTGCACTTCTGGAGTTATCATCCGGGCGGAGCGGTATTTGCCATGGCCGACGGTAGTGTGCACCTGTTTTCCTACGAAGTAAATGCGATCATGCCGCTTTTGGCAACACGAGACAAGGGCGAATCGGTGACAGTGCCGGAGTAGGGGCCGAAAGGGAGGGCGAGGATTCCGCCTGAAGGCGGCACTACAAACCTGAAAATCCAGCGTGCCTGAGTAGGAATGGGAGGTCGTCACAACGGGAGGGCGAGGCTCCCAACGAGACCGCAATGATGAGGTGGTTCGGCGGGAGCCTCACCCTCCCGTGGGATGATTACAATGATGTTTGGTGGGTACCGAGTTGTGGAGCTCTGAATAATGAACCGGGTACTTGGGGGATTGCAGATTCTGGCTGTGTGCGCGCTGACCGTTTCGTCGATGATGCTCGTTCGGGACTGGATGCAGCCGTCGGCGGATGATGTTTCGATCACTGTGGACGTTCCCGCTGATGCCCAGGGCGGCACCGAATATCCGCTGGTGATGCGGATTCGCAATTCGACCCGAACGGACATCCGGATTGTCGGAATGAATTGGTGCTGAGGGGGCAACTGCTCGATCCGGTCGGATCACGAGATTCCACTCACGATTGCCGCCAACACCGAGTTCCCCATGGAGTTGGGAATCACGCCGGGACTCAAAGGCGAGTTTGATCAGCAATTCCATTTCTATCTGGACATCGGAAACGTGCTGGTGACAAAAGAAGTCGAATTTACGGGCGCATGCGTCGCGGATGCCCCAGCCGTTGATTCACGGATGGAATCGAATGGAGCGAAGGTGACCGAGCACTCGAATGACATTCATAAGCCATAGCCTTCGAGTGTTTCCATCCTGTCCACGCGCTGGGCAGCATCGTTCTCCAAGCTGTTGGCGCATGCCACGAATTTACAGTTGCCGATAAACGCATTCAAACAGGAACTCGGCGATCTCAACATGACGGCGGGCAGCGAATACGTCTTTGCCCCAGGTGTAGAGTCCGTGCTGGCGAATCAGAAAAATGTGGCTGATTTTTTCCGGCTCTGACTTCTGCAACTCCGCAACCTGTTTCGCCAGGACCGGGATGTCCTGCGTGTTGTCGAAAACCGGTATCCACATTTTGTGCTGGTGAGTCCGAACGCCTTCGAACCCCTTGAGCATTTCGTAGCCTTCGATCCAGAATCCGCCATCGCCAAAAAAACGCTGGGACAGCAACGTGCTCCAGATACTGTGTGTGTGCAGAATGCAACCGACCGGTTCCTGCCTTTGTGCCAACACGACATGCAGTAGAGTCTCTGCAGATGAAGGGGACTGAGTCGAAGGTTCTGGTTTACCTTCAGCATTTACGCGTACGAAGGAATGCCGGTTTAATCGTCCCTTGTCCAATCCACTCGCAGTGACGATCAAATCGACCGGGTCCTGCGAAAGAACAGCGCTATAGTTGCTGCTGGTTCCGACCGACCAGCCGCGCCGGTGAAACAGCCGCCCACAGCGCGACAAATCATCCAGCAGTTTTTCATGCCCGGCACAAGGATGGTCATCCGGCAGGGCCATGCGGTACTGCTCCCACGGCCGCTGCGACAACCCACTGGAATCCGGCTGGCTCATGGGCACCAGAGTCCCTTGCCGCCATCTTTCTTTTCGCCACCTTCTTTTTCGCCATCACCCTTGGCCGCATCATCCACATCGACGTTGTCAATTCCGTCGCCGTGTTCGATTTTCGCCCAGTACTCATTCAACGCATTTTCCTTGAAAAAGTCGGGGCTGTTGTCGATATCATGGCATTCCGTGCAAAAACCGTTTTGGACCTGGGTCATCGTCACGCGAACTTCACGGCGAAACTGTTTCAGCTGGCCCTCGTTAGCCGGGAAATCCCCATTCTCCGCCCCCACATGTTGCGAGCCGGGACCGTGGCAGTTTTCACAGCCGTTTCCGTGCAAATGCACGTTTTTTTTCAGGTCAACATATCCGGTTTCGTAAGGGAAGAATTCCTTTACGTTCCAGCCTGTAACGTGGCAGTTCAAACATTCCGGGTCGAAATTTCGCGCGACCCACGTTCGCTGTCCTGGATCAGTCAGGTCTTTGGTCGCCCTCGCATGCGGACCGCCCTTTCCGTCGATGCCATCCTTCCAAATGTCAAACTCTTCATCGTGGCAATCGTCGCAAACAGCTGATCCAACATACGAATACCCGCTGGAATGCTTTCGTGGATTCACACCGAGCACCTTCGGCGATTTCTCGTAAAGCGATTTCAGTTCGTCCTGATAGGACTTGAACAGCCGCTCGATCGGACTCAGGTTCGAGGCATCCTTTACATTTACAAAATCCTCGAATCGGGCATCTAGCGGAACCCGTTCGTAAACGATCCGGTCAGCACCAGTCTTGTCGCCCCAAAAACCGACCAGTCCAACATGCATTCCTTTGGCACCGACCTGGATCATCCGTGTCACATGATCGCCAGTTTGAATCAGTTCCGGCATAAACAGTGGATCACCAACGCCTCCGGCCGTGAGCACCACGTCGAAAATCGGAAACTGTTTGGCCAGCGCGTCGCTTTCTTCCAGCGATGCATGGCAAATCAGAACCTTCAATTCGGCATTTGAACCCTTGATTTGCGATTCCAGCTGCTCCAGTGCCTTTTGAGGGGAAATCGTCTTGATGTCATCGTCACGAATCTCTGCAATCTCACCGGCTCCAACAACTGCAGTAATCAGAATCTTCCTGCCGCCTGATTCGATGATCCGCAATTTTTTGCTCAGGGACTCGTCCAACACCGTGACGTTCGCACATAAAAACGGTGTCTCATCCGGATCAACCATCTTGTTCAGCATCGCCTGGCCCAAATCGATCGCGGATAGTTTCAAATCCGACAGTCCAAAAGAGATGCACTGATATTTCATCAGGCCGCACATCGCCTCGTAAGCTACCTGCAGCTTTACCAGCGACTGTTTCCCCAGCCGATTCACCTGATCACCTGCATCGATCGGCAATATGTTCCAGCCCCGATCACGCAACAAATTCAATACCTCGTACCGGCGCAACAAACCACCATTCTGGTTCTCCAGGCCGGTACATCCGCATGGTTCGATATAGCCATGCAAACGCCCCGACAAATACAGAACAAAATCCGGTTTGTCCCAGTCCTTGACCAACTCCTCTTTGGGCGGAGTTTCATCCGGCGCAGCTTCACCTGGCTTCAAATTCAAACTATCGGCTACAGACGAAGGTTGCTCCTTCTCCTGGTCCTGAACCCAAAGCGAACAAAATCCGCCTGTGCCAAGTGCCAGAAAGATCGTTGTCCAGGCTATCAATGCAGATAACTGAGGCATGTTTATCCGTGGGGTCGTTGAAGTCGTACTGGCAGGAGACTCCGGGGCAAAGTTTGGCCACCAGAACCGAACACTTCGTTGCTGAAAGGTGTTACCCTCGATGCACTATCAGTTTATGGGTTTTTCGCGTCGCGGGGAAATATCAAACGTGACAAAATTCCAGATCGATTTGGCTGGCAGAATTCTCGTGACCTGATTCAACCAGGATCGCACACGACTCAGCCCGTTTCGTTTCCCGCCAACATCTTTCGTTTCCGAAAATAATCGCGGCATTCGCTGAAAAACGCGTGATAATCTGCCCGTTGATAGTCCGGATAAGTCCACCTCGCCCCTTGCCATTCATTCTTGACGTAGTGCAAAGTCACTTCAGCGTAGATCCCGTCCCGCAAATAAATCCGGTGATCGCGGTCTTTAGTCGTTGCAAGCACCAACTTGGCTTCACTCAAATAGCCCGGATCAAGATTGAGCGGCCGCTTTTCTTCAAATTTTCCCGTCGCGGCAAATTCTTCTTCCAACCGATTCGTCAAGACTTTCCAGTCCGCCAACTCCGCCTGGTCGATCCACTGCTCGAACAGCAAGAATTGCTTGTACAATCCTGCTCCCATTTCCCGTTCGTAAAAACCAGTCTCACCATGCTCAAACCGGCGACTCTCCAAAGCCACTTCGCCACCCATCCCCGCCAGCCGCTCCTTTGTCCATGAAACCACCCCATCATGGCGTGAAATCACAGCCACAATCGCCAACACCTGAAGCGGTTCCCGAATTCGTCCCATGCACACCCATTCCAACTGAATTTTCACCCAGCATAAGGCCAGACCTCGCCCCGCAAAAGGCACACAAAACGAAAGCCCGCCGGATCTCTGGGGAAACCCGACGGGCCGTGCTTCGCCCTTCACTTCCACGAGCCCTTCGTCCCATGACGGACGAAGCCATGAATGGCGACCATCCAACTGCAATCACCCAACTACCTCCACTTCAAAACACGGAACAAACCTTCCCCTTCCCGAATCTTCGCCGGAATCCTGATAATCCGGTCGCGGTAGATGCTCAGCAGAATCGCTGTTCCGAAGAACAACCCGCCGCCGATCATCATCACCACCGAAACGCTTTGCAGCTGGCTCGGCCACTGAATCAAAATCGCCAGTGACAGAATATGCACAATCATCAGCCCACATCCGGTGACCGTTGTCGCCCGAATTTGGCAATGCAAACCTGTACCCAGCAGGGCCAAAGCGACCACGACCGCGCCAATCTCGTGGAACAACATCCAGTCCCCAACCACGCCGGTCTCCATCATCCGGTAAACAACCAGCCCGATCGCCAACGGAATCGTCATCATCAGACTTCCAAACGTCAGGCTTGCGGTCGCCAGGCCATCTTCCTTTTCTCCTTCCCGCGACCAGGCTAGATGCCCAATCACCAGCAGCGCCGCACCCGCCAACAGCGAACAAAGTTCCGCTCGATGCAACCAGTGTGTATTCAACAAGCCGTGAATCACCAGCAGCAATGCCGCGACACTTATCAAAGCCGAAACACGAAACGCATTTCGCCATTCCTGTTCGCGAGTCATCAGGCTGGCCAGGGCAGTCGCAACCAGTTGAATCGCCAGCACAGCCAACAATCCGATCGCTGTTTCGCCAGCCATGAACCGGTTGAAGGTCAACAACACTCCGATCAGGTTGCCAGCCACCACCACGACATTTCCGGTCAAACTCAACTTCGGGAATTCCATTGAACCCGGTTCGCCATTTCGCTGTTCCATAAAATACCTGAATCCGATCAGACCGGCACCGATCAAAGTCGGAGCAACGGCGATCCCGTAGCTACTGTCGATTCCGAATGCAGCCAGCATTTGCCAAAAGGCACACCCGGCAACTGCGATTCCGGCTCCCCATTCGATACCTGCCTTCTTCCCCTGGGACGCGATCATGTAGACCCCGGTGCAAAGCGATAACAAAGCCGCCCAGGACATGTTTGGGTTGTGCAACTCCAGGCTCTCCATCTCAACACCACCAACTAAGGATCACCTCAAAAACAAGTTCCGGATTTGCCGCCACATCGGGAGGTCGAGGCTCCTGCCGAGACAGGACAGTCGACTCGAAAATGTTTCGGCGGG
>JAYVKA010000423.1:0-9848 GCA_043768885.1 Planctomycetota bacterium | reverse complement strand
ATCTCGGTCCATTGTCAAAACCGTACAGGTCCTGATAAATCGCGGAGTATTCAAATTCCCAAAGCTGTTCGCCGGTTTCCGCGTTCAAACAAACCAGGTTCACCCGATTCCCGTCGCCATCGAACTGATAAAACCTGCCAGCCGCGGCCGACCCGATTCCGTACCCACCTTTCAAAACTCGTGACCACACCGGCTGCAGTTTTCCATTCGCCCAATCCCAATTCAGCCCCGTCTCCGCCGATTTACCATCGCGACCCAAACCCAAAAAACCCGGCCAGTCCTCACCGCCTCTGGTCCAAAGATCTTGAACATCGGCGTCTACTGCCGAGTTAACGGTTTCATCCTGCATGGAATTGGCTGGTGCAGTTTCCGTTCTTTCTGTCGATGAATTCGACGACGAACAGCCAGGCAAAAGGATCATCAACAACAGAATCGTTCTGACTCGGGATCCCGTCCCCATTTCCGTTGATATCAAAAGCTTAACCCCAATTTGCTGCAACTTAACTGAAGACCAATCTGCATTTCCACCATTGATTCTACCCTGTTGGCTCTCTGATTCCGACTGATCGCCCAAACAGGACTTAACGGTCAAACAAAAATTCGAATTGTCGCCTTTCATCCCGTTTCACACCGGAATTCTGCAGTTTCCACTTCCATTCCGCCAATACAATCTGTTCTGCGGGTCGAGCTTATCCGGGGAAGACCTCAGCTTTTCGTTCGGAAAACTGAAGCACATGCCATCATGATTGCGCTAAAAAAACCTGGAAACTGAATTCCGTTTTCGACGACGTCGTCACAGCCGCGCAGGCAACCCGCACCAGCCTTTGAGGACTGAGCCAATTCCTTTTGCAGGTTCAAATCCGGCTTAACACGGTGTAAGCCAAACCCGCAAATGTTGCTGCCATCGGCAATGTTACCAGCCAGGATAACAGAATCGTCACAATCGTTTTGGGTTGGGCGCCGCCGGTTACTGCACCGATACCAAACAACGCTCCGCAGCTGACATGGGTTGTCGATACAGGCAACCCAATTCGGCTGGCACCAATTACGATAATTCCCGTTACAAGATTCGCCGTGAACCCCTGGCCGTGATTCATCGGCGTGATTTTTTTGCTCATCGTTTCCGCGACGCGACGCGCACTGCACAAACCGCCAATCGCAATCACGATTCCGACAGTGATCAAACTGGCGGTGACGCCGAACACGGGAGCGAACAATAACATCGCCGCGATCTTCGGTGTATCGTTCAGGCCACGGGCAAAGCTGACCATACCGGACGACAGGAAATGAAACTTGTCCAGCGTCTCGCCCGCCGACACACCGAGGACCCGCCCTTCGTACCGGCTTTGGCAAGTCGCAGCCTGGCCCAAAGTTGCGGTTAGTTGTTCCGCCCGTTCCAGTGCGATCGCATGACAATCGGCCGGGACGCGATCGACCGTTTGCTTGCCCACGCAAATGCAGATGTCGCGCGTAATCCCCAGCCGCTTTCTCGCGAAATGAAACAGCGGACAGATCATTCCTGTTGCCGCAAGGGCAAGAACAGGGCTGACCAACAATGGCAAAACAAATTTTGTTCCAAGCACAGAAAAATTCAAACTCGATCCGGCAATCCAGCCCGTTCCGATCAGCGCGCCGATCAATCCATGCGTCGTCGAAATGGGCATGCCGAGTCTGGTTGCGAGCAAGACAGTCAAACCTGCACCCAACGCCACAGCCGCAGCAAATGCCGACTGGCCCGTGACGGCATCGTCCACCAAACCCTTCCCGCCAAAACTGCGAATCAAATCGCCAGCCAAAATCAACGCCGCGACCGAACCGAGCATCGTTGTGATCGTGGCCCATACAAGGGCTTTTCGATAATCGGTCGTGCCGCTTCCAAACAACGTAGCGACGCCCTTGAAGTTGTCATTCGCGCCATTGGCATACGCAACGCAGAGTGCTGCGGCTACAATCACAACAAAGATCACAAAATGTTCCTGGTCAACAATCGGTGTATCCGCGAAGACGCCATGGCCAAGTACATTTTCGGACATCGGGCCGGATTCGGATTTGTCTGATACAGCATACCGAGACCGAAATTCGATCGCCAGCAATCCGCGTCCAGATTCTTTGCCTATCGCTGCTCACGGCAGATTCGCCAGTTGAAGCGAAATGAAAACCTGCCGAACCACCTGATTCCATGAACGCAAAAACATCGTTGAAACATCGCGGAAACCCGCTGGCCAATGCAGCCGAACAGCTGGTCGCGCTCGCCCCTGGGCCAAATGCAACCCGTTTTCGCTCCAAACTGGATTCGGCTGGGATCGGTTCGCTTCACGCCGACCGAATTGAGATATTGCAAGTCAACCTCGGCAAACTTTGCAACATGACTTGCGAGCATTGCCACGTCGATGCCGGGCCCGACCGCCGTGAGGTCATGCGGCGATCAACCATCGATTCGGTGATTCGTGTCCTGGAAAAACACCCTCAAATTCGCACACTCGATTTGACGGGCGGTGCACCAGAAATGAATCCGCATTTTCGCGAACTGGTTGTCGCTGCGAGATCACTTGATCGACATGTTATCGACCGTAGCAATTTGACAATCCTGTTGGCAAAGAGCTTTGAGCATCTGCCGCAGTTTCTGGCCGAAAATTCTGTGGAGATCGTTGCGTCATTGCCTTGCTACGTCGAAGAAAATACTGACGCGCAGCGTGGCGACGGCGCTTTTTCGAAATCGATTAAAGCACTTCGGCAACTGAATGCTCTGGGTTATGGCGACCCGGAAAAACGTCTGATGCTAACCCTGGTCTACAATCCGGTTGGCCCCAGCCTGCCGCCTGATCAAACGAAGCTGGAAGCCGCCTACCGCGATGAACTGGATTCACGTTTCGGAATTCGGTTTGACCGGTTGTTTACGATCACAAACATGCCTGTCAGCCGTTACCTCGATCACTTGTTGACGACCGGCGAGTATCACCGTTACATGCAAAAATTGATTGACGCATTTAATCCGGCGGCGATTGATGGACTGATGTGCCGCAATACCTTGTCGGTTGGCTGGGACGGACAATTGTATGATTGCGATTTCAATCAGATGCTCGAGCTGAGCGTCGAGAGTTCGATTCCGAACACGATCGACGAGTTTGACTTTGATCGACTTTCCAATCGAGAAATCGCCCTTGGCCAACACTGCTTTGGATGTACCGCTGGATTCGGATCCGGTTGCCAGGGTGCGATTACGTGATGGGGCAGGACCGGTCCGAAGCTGCCTGGCTCTTGCGGGCAATCCATAACCCGATAAACCGAACGGCGACTCCCAGGAACACGGCCACTACGAATCCAGTCGCGGCCGTCATTAGGTCTTCCCGAACAAACAGCCAGCTCCAGGCGACGAGAAAAACTCCGCTGAACACCGAGCCCAGAAAATTGACCGCCGGTCGCCCAGCCGTTTGCAACGCGCAGGTCACAACGTAACTGACCCCCAGTCCGATCATACCCACGCCAAGCACAGTTACTATTGATCCGTTTCCCGCGTATTCGCTGCCAAAAATCGTAACCAGCAACCAGTCTCCGGCGAACGCGAGAAACAAACTTATGCCGGCAAGAATCGCAACAACAAACACCAGTGACTGCCACGTCAATCGCCATAACGCGGGCCACCCGAATTGATGCCACGTCGTGGCCGCCTTGGGTCCAAGAAAACTGACGAAGCCCAACAGAAACGGATTCGCCAGAAAAACGACCGTCATGCACGACTGGAACAGCCCCGCCTGAAACTCGCCCAGAAAAAAGGTCAGGTGCCAAACCAGGTAGTACATCATGACCACGCTGCACAACGCTTCGCCAGCGATCCAGCGACCGTAACTCCAGCTCAAGGATGCAAATCCGCGCGGCGATGTCGTTCGAACGGGGAACTCGCGCCGATATTGAAACAGCCAAACGCCGACGTACAACAAATTGGCGACGGTAACGATGGCAAATGCCAACCGCGCGTCCATCCAATGCATCCCGGCGGCCAGACCAAGCAGAACCAGCAGCACACCCGTCGAGATTACGTCCAGCATCAATGCAGGGCGGGGAAGATTGTTGGCCAGCATCCATCGCCGTCCGAACTCTCGCACCAGCTGAAACGGCGCGAACCAAATCATTGCCGTCATCACCAACAACACGCCACCCGACCATCCACCAGTCGAGCCTTTCCAGATCACAATCCCGGCCCACCCGGCCAGCAACAAGGTCATCATCCACAGCTGGACCAGCAATGCACCCGACGCAAACGCGGGTCGGTCTTCCCGGGTTTGTTGCGGCGCAAAAACCGTGAAAGGAGTCGTGACCATCGCTTCCTGCATTGCGACCATCGTCATCACAACGCCCATCGCGCTGCCAAACAGCCCCAACTGGTCCGGACCAAATCGTCCGACGGCCACCTGGGTTATCAGTCGCGAACCGGAGATCACGGCCTGGTCGAACAGGATCACCAGCATCGGAAGATGATGCAGGTGTCGAACCAAAAATCGGTCAGTGAGACTCATGGACGAAAAGTTTTGGAGGGAAGTGCTCGGCGAGGGAAACAGACCAGCCTAGTTGCACACTCCTTTTTTGGCGAGAGAACTACTTGGCACAGGCTTCCAGCCTGTGATTCTCCAAACACAGGCTGGAAGCCTGTGCCACGCCTTTCAAATAACTCCGCAAAGACTGGACAGCGCCAACAGTCTTCGCGTGTTCCACCGGACCGGCGAAGCGTAAAAGACCCGATGTTCTTCTCCGCGGAACCGTTTCTTGAACTGCGTGTGACCCAGAAAGTTATAGAAGTAGCGGTTGACCCATCCGGCGCGATGATAATACCGGGTCGTCCAGTGCAGCATCCGGTTCGTCCGAAAGCGGTCATTTTGGATGTCAGCCAGCGGTGACAGTCCCAGCCAAACCGACGGGATCCCCTCGGCCTGGAAAACTTCGATTGCCCGCTTCATGATCGCTGGTTCAGCGTATTGTGGGACATCCGGCATTCGCCGCTTCATACAGGTCACATACCCGGTGACGGCTCCATCTTTGTAAAGCGGATCGAACAGGACAAACGCCTGCAGAACGCCATCCGAATCATACAGCATGAATCTCCGCACGCCGGGTTCGTCTTCCAGTACGATCGGCCGGTTCAGGAATCGGACTTCTTTCCGTTTTACCGTTCGGGTTTTCCGCCAGGATTCGCTGACGTGCTCGATCGCCGCCGGGTTTTCGACAAAACTTCCTTCGCGGATTTCGTAGCCGCGCCGCGTCATCCAGTTGTCGGCGTAGCGCAACCACTCCCGCTGCTTCCCGCCAAAAGTCCATTCGCCGAGGTCCAGCCGCGTGTCCGTTCCAATCTCGTTGATCCGGTACCGTTTCGATTCCAGAACTTCAGCCGTCGCTTCGGAGCATTGAACAAAAGTCGCCTTGGGTTGTTCGTCCAGGAATTTGCCAATCAGTTTCTCACGCCGATCCGGAGCACAAACCGGATCACCCAGTGCAAACGCCAATCCCCATCGCCGCCGAAACGCAATGAATCCATTTTCATCGCCAACGTATTCCAACAGCGGCTGGGTGGCTGTTGAATAAGCGACCGAAAAATCTCCGAACTTCCGCAGCAAATCCATGCGGCCATCCAACGAAACCGTCGCCGGGACTTCCGCCGCCCTGGCAGCAGCCCAGTGAGTTTGGCTCTGGCGTTCCGTGGCCGTTCGGGCCTTGCCCCCGACCCGCCCATCCAGACAGGAGGCGTTGTCGAATACATCAGACTTCCCGGCATCAGCCAGCGACATCTCAATCTTCCATGAAATTCAAAAACTCAAACGCACTGGTTTACCAGCATACCCCGTTCCACTCAATACAAACGCCATGTTGATGAACTTTGCTGGCGTCCCGTTGCTGGCACTTTCGAGTCGTGGGTTGAGCAAGATAAGGCTGTGACTTCCAGCCGCGGCAAGATCTGGGGCGAGATACCCCAGCCACGTTTTGACCACTGCGGGAATCAACGCTGGCCGAAGCACTAAACCTCCAACGAGCGCCAGAGGTACCAGGTTGCGATGCTGGCGTAGGGTCGCCAGGGGGCGGCGACCGTTTCTACCTCGGCGGGTTTTGGCAATTCATCGAGGGACCAGTTTTTTTGAACGGCTTTTTGAAGTCCCAAATCGCCGACCGGCAAAACGTCCATCCGTCCGAGACTGAAAATCAAAAACATTTGTGCCGTCCAGACGCCGATCCCTTTTACCGTCGTCAATGATTCAATCACCGAGGCATCGTCGGACCGCGAAATTTTCCTTAAATCGACAACGCCGGAAGAAACTTTTTTCGCAAGGTCCAGAACATAGCCTGCCTTTTGTTGCGAGATGCCAACCTTGCGAAGTTTGTTCACCGTCATTTTGCTGATCTGGTCCGGACAAAATCCGTCAGGTTCCAGCGACTCCCGGAACCTTGCAAGAATGGTTTTTGCCGCCGCAGTGGAAATTTGTTGCGAGACAATCGAACGGACCAGCATCTCGTAGTGTTTTCGCTGGACTTTTAATGTAAACGGCCCGACCTCGCGAATAATTTTCCGCATCACCGGATCGTTTTTTTTCAGGTGCAACTGCGCTGTTCGAACATGCTGGGCGTGGAAGGCCATGCCACACTCTCTCTGGTCTGGACAAAAATCGGCTGAACATCGGTCGATTCCAGCTGGCCCGGCATTCTAACCTGATCCGCAGCACGAATGGGACTGCCCGTTTTCGTTGGCATTCCGTTGCGGGTATGATGACGTCCATGAAAACAACTGCTCCAGTATCCAGCCAGTCCGCTCAAGTCGCCCGCGCCGAACGGGAACGGCTGTGCAGACTTTCGACCGAAGAGTTGCGAAAGTACCAGCTCACACGGCTGAATCGACAGCTTCAGGCGATCCTGCCCGCAAACAATTTTTACCGCGAGAAATTGGGAGCCGAGAGCCTGAAACTGGAATCACTGGATGATCTGAACGAACTGCCTTACACATTCAAATCCGATTTGGTTTCGGAAGCAAAACGAAACAGCTTGCCGAAAAACCTGACTTGGCCAGCGGAACAGTATGTTCGTTACCATCGTACTTCCGGCACGCTTGGGCGTCCGATGGTTGTGTTCGACACAAACGACGATTGGCAGTGGTGGCTTTCGACCTGGCAATATGTCCTGGATGCTGCGGGAACCGCGTTCAGTGACCGTTGCATTTTGGCGTTCAGCTTCGGACCGTTTATCGGATTTTGGAGTGCGTTCGACGCGATTGCAGCCCGTGGCGCGATGGTAGTTCCAACCGGTGGGATGAGTTCGCTGGCCAGGCTGGACGTGATTCAATCGACAAAAGCGACTGCGATGTTTTGTACCCCAAGTTACGCGCTTCATCTGGCGGAGATTGCTGCCGAAAACGGGATTGTTACCCAGGATTGCGGAATCAAGACCGTGGTGGTTGCAGGCGAGCCCGGCGGTTCCATTCCATCCACGCGATCGAGAATCGAAAAGAGCTGGAACGCCAAAGTTATCGACCACGGCGGTGCGAGCGAAATCGGTCCGTGGGGAGTCGGCGACCGGCAGGGGAGGGGACTGCACATTATCGAAAGCGAATTCATCGCAGAGTTTATTTCCGTTCAGACCGGGGGTCCGGCCGAAGACAACGAACTTTCGGAACTCGTTCTGACGACTTTGGGACGTACCGGTTCGCCGGTGATTCGGTACCGAACCGGCGATCTGGTCCGACCGCGCTGGAATACGCATGTCGATGAATGCAATTTTGTATTGCTGGAAGGTGGCGCGATTGGCCGCAGCGATGACATGCTGGTGATTCGAGGTGTGAATGTATTTCCGTCATCAATCGAGCAGATCCTGCGCGGGTTTCCCGAAATTGTCGAGTTTCGCATGACGGCCTCGCGGAAATCGGAGATGGACCAACTGAAAATCGAAATCGAAGACCGGCTTGCAAAACCCGAGCGGGTTCAAAAGGAATTGCACGTCCGGTTGGGGTTGAGGATTGATGTCGAATGTGTTGCGGCGGGAACTCTGCCGCGTTCCGAAGGCAAGTCGAAACGGTTTGTGGATCAACGATGAAAAAATTTGACGATGCGTTTGCCCGAAATTGCCGATTGCAATTCCCTTCGTTGTTGCGGGAGCAGGACGGACAGCCAGTTGTGTTTCTCGACGGACCGGCTGGGACTCAGGTTCCCCGATCCGTAGCCGACGCGGTTGGCAATTATCTGCTTCACTACAACGCCAACCATGCGGGAAAATTCTCGACCAGCATCGAAACCGACGAGATGCTGGAAAAAGCTTTTCGGGCGATGGCAGATTTTGTCGGTGCCGATGATCCAAAGGAAATCATGTTTGGTCCGAACATGACCACGTTGACATTTGCCTTGTCACGGGCGATGGCGCGTGAATGGAAAGCGGGGGACGAAGTCATCGTGACCGCGATCGACCACGATGCGAATATTACGCCATGGGTTCTGGCGGCTCGCGATGCGGGTGCCACGGTTCACATGGTGAATTTTCGCAGCGAAGATTACCTGGTCGATTTGGAACATTTGGGATCGCTGCTTTGGAAACGCACGCGGTTGGTCGCCGTTTGTTGTGCGAGCAATGCCACGGGAGGAGTGAACCCGGTCGCTGAAATTACAAAAATGGCTCATACCGTCGGCGCGGAGACGTTTCTGGATGCCGTCCACTACAGTCCCCACGGGTTGGTTGATGTCCAGGCGTGGGATTGCGACTGGTTGGCACTTTCGACATACAAATTTTTCGGACCGCACCTTGGAGCAATATGGGGCAGGGGGGATCGGCTGAAAGAAATCCAGCCGTACAAAGTCCGCCCTTCTTCAAACGAAATTCCCTGGCGTTGGATGACGGGCACGCAAAGTCACGAGGCGATTGCCGGGGCGTTGGCTTGCGTCGACTACATGGCGGAAATCGGCCGGGGAGTGGCCGAAGACAAACGGCTCGGGCGACGTCAGGCGCTAAAAGTAGCGGCTCAGGCAATCGGCCAATATGAATCGCAACTGGTTTGGAAATTGATCGCAGGGCTTCAGGAAATCGATGGCGTCACGATTTATGGCATCACCGATCCGAAACGGGCGAACGATCGCTTTGCGACTGTTTCGTTCACCATGGATGGCGTGCCGACTTCGCGATTGGCCCGGATGTTGGCCGACGAAGGGATCTTTGTTTGGGGTGGCAACTATTATGCACTCGAATTCACCACGCGAATGGGGCTGGAGCCGGAAGGAATGATCCGTGTTGGACTGGTGCATTACAACCTGACCGGAGAAGTTGACCGGTTGCTGGACGCTCTCATGCGAATTCGCGAGACGGCGTCGGCTGGAGCGACGGCATGAGCGATTTTGTTCCGGTTCGGCTGGAAAAAACCGGTGACTCCCGCTTGGAAATTGAATGGGACGACGGCGCAGTTCACAGGATCCGATTCTTTCATTTGCGAAAAGCCTGCCCCTGTGCGACTTGCCTGGAAAAGGCGATGGCCAAGCCGAATCAGCCGATGGGGATGTTGCCAATATTGACCCAGGCCCAGGCCCAACCGCTGGACATCACATCGATGCGCCCGGCCGGGAACTACGCCTATCACATCCAGTTCAGCGACGGCCATTCGTCCGGAATCTTTACGCTCGACATGCTGCGATTGATCGGCGAGGAAAGCCTGCGGCACGAGGCGACCTGACCAGCAACCTTTCACAATTCCAATAGTCCGTCAGACGCGGGCGGTTTCTCCAATCGTCAAAGTTTGCCCGACTGTCGGGATTGCTGTTATCGGCATGATCGATCGTTTGATGTTTTGGGTTGGTGAATCGGGTCGATAGCTGAATGAATACGGGAATCCGGAATTT
>JAYVKA010000422.1:0-6133 GCA_043768885.1 Planctomycetota bacterium | reverse complement strand
ATACAGCCCGAAAACCCTTTCTTGAAATCCGATTCCACTTGAATCGCCCGCTTCTTCCCGTCAGAATTCAATCGAACGCCCTTTGAAAAATGCATGTCCTTTCGTTTTTTTTCGTTTTTCTCGTTTTTCCTTTCGTTTTTCGTCCTTTCGTTTTTCGTCAAAGCCCAACCGAATTTTGACAAAAGCTCTTCGCCCTTAGTCATTCCCTTCGAAGTTACCACGATCATCAATCTCGGTTTAGCTGAATCCCAAATCCAATGCTCACCTTTGACGTTCCACGAGATACTATTCTCAATTGAATTCAGCTCTTGTAACGGATAAGTAACGGATAAGTAACGGATATCCGCGCCGATTTTCTGAGTTGATACGAATGTTAGATGGCCGGCGCAAACTTCCCCTTTGGCGAAAAAGACCAGCTTCCCCATTGTCCGTTGTTCTCATCCACGCCAACCTTCACACGATCGAGGTTGCTCAAAATGTCTCCCATCTTCGTGGTCAATTCCGTGGCGATGTACCGGGCCAGCAATTCGGCAGTGGTATTTTCGAGAGGCAAAATCCGGCAATCTGCGGCCGGGAAAACCCACCGCTTCGACTCGTAACGAACGATGACTTCTTCAACTTCTGATTGAACAGCGATCCTCGGGTGTTTCGCAGGCAATAGCACGTGATGGTCGAGGAACCCAGCGATTTCCGCGAGCGAATCCCGCAAAGCGATAAAATCGACGACATAACCCTGGTGATTCAGCCCGCCCTCGACCGTACATCGCACGCCGTAATTGTGTCCGTGCAAAGACTCGCAGACTTCATCACCAAAGGTAATAAAGTGTGCCGCGCTGAATACCAATTGCTGTTTGACCAGTTCAACCGACCAGGTGCCATTGTCTGTATTCATTTTTCCTTCCAACGCAAAACGCAATCTCAATATTCAAGGTCGCCAGACCACAATCGCAAGAAAATTCCGGCGGCGATCAAGTCGGCGGTGGTTCCGGGATTTCGGCGGTTGCCATCCGATCGCATCCAAAAATCCAGTTCCGCAACCTCTTTTTCGAACGAGTCCCATCCGCCAGAGAATTTCTCGACTGCTTTGAGGGCCATCGCTCTGGCCTGATCCGCGACCTGCTTCCCGCACTTTCGCTCGATCAGTGTATCTCCCATCGTTGCGATCAGGGAAACTTGAGCCAAAACAACGCCGCGATCCAGCGCACCGGTTTTCGCAATACAATCGCCCAATAGAGGGCAGACTGTTTCAATCACTCCGGAAAATCCCGTATCGTACTCGCGTGCAATCAAATCCCGACCTGCGGCCAATTTCATGGCGGCCATCAAATCTGGTTCGGCCGTGTTCGTGATATCCTGGGCGTCAGACTCGCCCAGTCCGCCTGGATTTGCCCGTCGAATCGCCTCAAATACGTTCGACGAATCCTCGGGTGTGATTCTGTCTAAGATGTTTCTGACATTTGCGATCGAAATGACTTGACCATATTTTGCTGCGCGAGCCAGCGGCACCAACAACAAAACGATACCAAGGTTTGGGTTGTTGCCGGTCGCCGCGCGAGTTGACGAAACGGCATTCAAAATGACTTGCCCAATTCCGTAAGCCTGGCCGCGATCGATTTCCTGACCGAGAATCTGCGCCGCAATCAAAAAATCGTAAAGCGTCGTGTCCGCGAAATCCGCTCCGCGTCCAACGTTACCTGGTTTCGGAATCGACGCTTCCAGCCCCGCTGCCAGCGCCGCACAATGCCCCGGCGTCCAGCCAACAGTATTCAAGGCTGGTTTTCCGCGTCGAGTCACGATGCATTTTCCTGAGTCGGAGGCAATTCGTCTTTTACGAACCGGCAAATCCCGTCGATCACCCGATTCGGTTCGTCCAGCAAAACGTAATGCCCCGCATCGGCCAATCGTAAAGTCTGTGCATCGGGCCAGTGTTTCAAAAACTGCTCCAGACATGACGGCCGGAAGCACCAATCGCGCATTCCCCAAACCAGCAGCTTCGGCTGTTTTAATGCTGCGAGACTCCGTTCGACTTTTTCAAGCAACCTCCAGGTCGGCTGCGATGGCCGGGTCGGAATGTCTTGCACAAAGGCGTTAACCGCAACACGATTGTTCCATGAACAATATGGAGCCAGCAACCCGTTTCGAACGGCCCGGGCCAGCCCACCCGGTCGTTCGGTCGCCATCCGCACTGCCGCTTTTGCAAACACATTCAATCCCTGAATTGCAATTCCACCCAGAAAGGGAATCTGCAAAACACGAATACGCCATGGAAAAAACGGCGGCGGAAATGCTGCTGTATTCAAAAGCACAATTCGGGAAAATCGTTCGGGCATTCTGGTCAGGCACCCCATCCCAATCGCACCACCCCAATCGTGGCCAACCAGTGTAATGTTGCGCAAATCGAGCCGCTCTACCAACGCGTACAAATTCTGGATGTGCGTCTCAAGCGTGTAATCGTACCTCTGCGGTTTGTCGCTCAATCCGCAACCAACATGATCCACCGCAATCGCCCGGCCAGACGTTCGGACTTTGCTGACCAGCCGATGATAATAGAATGACCAGGTGGGATTCCCATGGACCATCAGGACTGGATTGTCACTCGCACCTTCGTCGATGTAGTGCTGGCGAATACCATCCGCGACTTCGGCGAAATGCGATTGAAAGGGATACAGCATTCGCCAGTCGTTCACATCGCCCGATTCGTTTTTGCCAGATTCAACCATCGAAATGGGCGGGAATGTCTTGAAAAAAACTATGGACCGGAGTGCAATTATTCGTTGCCAAGAACCGGGGAAACATCGCCGAAACAGGGCGAAACGACGAGGCCGAGAATAGCTGATTCCATTGGACCCCGACAGGTACCGACCGCAAACACATTCGCACCAAGCAGGTGTCTGTCAGAAATGGGCG
Source organism: Planctomycetota bacterium (assembly GCA_043768885.1). Taxonomy (GTDB): domain Bacteria; phylum Planctomycetota; class Planctomycetia; order Pirellulales; family Pirellulaceae; genus BJ22. The sequence continues at coordinate 3,226 of JAYVKA010000422.1, read as the reverse complement.
AAGGCGCATTTGAAGGTGGCTTTGGCTTCCAGCCGAAGCATCTGCCAGCACAACCCGGCACAATGTTTCGGCTGGAAGCCAAGACCACAATTGGTTCGGCAGAGACTAAACAGAATCCGGCCGCATACATTCGACAAACAACGAGTCCGGTTTGCGGACCTGTCCGTCGATGCAATCGAGTTCGTAACGGTCGAATTCGGGTACGCGACTGGACAAAGCCGAACAGACTTCGAAATCAGCAAAGCCCTGCCCCTGGCAAAGCATTCTCAACGAGTGTCGATCATACATCCAGCGATGCACTTCGCCCCGTGCGCGAAATTCGGCTTCGTCAAATCGGCTGGCAATATGGGCCCCGGCAATTTTCTTGACCAGCCAGCGGGCCAGCCGAACCCGCCACGAATCGTCTACCCAGGGATTTTCAGGCTTTGATTTTGACGAAGCTGGATGACCATTCGAAACGCCTGGGTCCAACGAGTCGCCACCCTGTTCACGACACATCGCATACTCGACGCCGATCCTCGAGCGAACAAAGCCGGCTTCGGCATCTTCCAGCTGAGACATGTACTGCCCCATGCGCCCGCCACTTTCGCTGCGAACCAGCTGGTCGAGCAATTCAAGCTTGATCCATTCGTATTGTTCCTGTGCTTCGACATTTCCCTGCCATGCCCGCTCATGCAACTTCAGATATAACCGGGCGATTTGTTCCATGTCCGGCACAACAATTCGCAGAATCCCTCCCGGTCGCAAAACGCGAAAACATTCCGCGACCAGGCGCTGGCCATGTTCGACATCCAGGTGTTCCAGCAGGTGCGAATGATAAACGGCATCAAACATCTGGTCGGCAAACGGCAGGCCTTCGCAAATGTCCGCGACCAACACCGCCCGGTCCGTCGATATCAGATCGATATTCGTCCATTCCGGATGCCAGGTCCGGCCGCAACCGACATTCAGCAGTTCTCGCGTCGCAATTCGGTTGATCGCACCCAAATTCTGATTCCGCGATCGTCCGATCGAATTGCGAATCCGGTTTTCGCCTGTTCGATTCATTGCTTGATCCCCATCCGGCCAGTGTAATCCATCCGTTGCAAAAGAATTCGAATTCCGTTGGTCGCGAAATACTCATCGACCGCGCGGCGACAACCCTGCCAATGCCCATAGTCGTCGATAATCAGGACTCCTCCCGATACAAGTCGCGGAAAAAGCTGTTCCAGTTCGCAACGCGTCGATTCGTACCAGTCTGTATCCAGTCGCAACAAGGCGATCGGCCCGGTGTCAGCAACCTGAAGCGTTTCTTCAACCGGCCCCGGAACAAAACACATTCGGTCGTCAGGATAACCGGTCGAACGCAAACTGGATTTTACATTTTCCAGATGACTTCGGCACCAGACACTGTCCGCCGCGAACGGATCGCCCGACTGAACCAGCAGACTCGCCGCATCATTTCCCCGCAAATCAATGTCCGCTTCGCCCGGCTCGGTCATCCCCTCGAACGTATCAAACAGCCAGAGTTGCCGCTTCCCCGAATGCTCGGATGCCAGTGCAGCCGCCATCATGCTGCCGCCGCGCCAGACTCCACATTCAACGATTGAACCCGGCAATTTGTTTTGATCGATGTACTCCACCGCACGAATCAAACCCAGCAGTCGCTCTGGCGAAGTCATCGTAAAGGGCTGGACACGCAGAATCGTCTCCAAATCCCGGGCCGTCGCATCGGGAATGCTGGCCTGGAGTGTTGCCAGTTTGCAAGCCGCGTCATCAACCCGCCTGGATCGTTTTCCGCGAATTTTCTCCAGCAGCTTCATTGTTGCTTCCGTTCACCAAACAAGACCCGCAACGCAACGCAACCGGACGTACTTTAGCATTCTCCGGATTCTTGCAAATGTCTATCAATTTCGGTTTGATTGGTAAACACGAACCGCCACTGATAGCACCTTGAATTACTGTTGTGGAAAAAGACGGGAATAAGGTCTATTGTGGAGCTTGCTGAGTAATTTTGGCACCGCCACGAAAAAAGACTTGACGCATGGACGCTTCAGTCGCATTTTGCATTTACAATCGCCCGGAACCAACGGCCCGGGTCTTCGAAGCCATCCGGCGATGGCGGCCCGCCCGCCTGCTGGTCATCGCCGACGGTCCAAAAAAAAGCCGTCCCATCGATCTCGACAGCACGAATGAATGTCGGCGAATTGCTTCCCAGGTCGATTGGCCTTGTGATCTCCTGCACAATTGGTCGGATGAAAATCTTGGCTGCCGCGAACGAATGGCAACGGGCCTGGACTGGGCGTTCGAACAGTCCGAGCAACTGATCGTTCTCGAAGACGACTGCTTACCAGGCAAAGACTTCTTTCCATTCGTAACCGAACTGCTCGAACGGTACGCGGACGATGATCGGGTTGCGATGATCAGCGGCAATAATTTCCAGCCTTCACCGGTCACCGAAGACAGCTATTACTTCTCTCGCTGGGCACACATTTGGGGATGGGCTTCGTGGCGGCGAGCATGGAAGCATTTCGACGCGTCAATCGCTTCGTGGCCAGAAATTCGCGACGCGGGGTTTCTGCAAGCCTGTACGGACTGCCCGGCAGAGCTTCAGCATTGGCAACAGGTCTTTGACGACGTCCATGAAAACCGGATCGACACCTGGGATTTTTCCTGGATGTATGCGTGTTGGTTGCATGGCGGCATGACAGTCCTGCCCGCCAAAAACCTTGTCACAAACCTCGGATTTGGATCCGGTGCCACGCATACAACCGACTTGAATTCGCCGCTGGCCAACATGAAAACGGAACGGTTAACCCGACCGCTTCGCCATCCCAATCACTGCCTGCGACATCGCCTGGCGGACCTGTGGACCTGGGAAAACATTTTCAATCCCAAGCAAGACCGTCAACAAACGAACCACCAACATTCCAATCGCCGAATCAAGCTCCCGTTTTGGGGCAAAAAACGACGACAATCAGCCTGAAACCCAAAATGGACTTTTGACGAACACGGAAACAACATGTCGAAAATCATCGTCTACTCGCCTTACCGGACCGTCGCGCCCCACTTCGAAACCGAACTGGAAATCATCCAACAGCACCTGGATCAGGGGGACGCAGTTGAATATCTCGCCTGTCGTGGCGCGTTGCCGAACTGCGAGTTCAACATGTCGCACGCTCCGGCCAATTGCGAGAACTGCGTCGGACGGCGGGACCATGGGCTGGAAAAAATCAGCGGAAATTTA
>JAYVKA010000421.1:0-2848 GCA_043768885.1 Planctomycetota bacterium | reverse complement strand
CTGAAACTAATCGACGAGTTGCGTTACGAAGCCTACTTTTTGACTGTCTGGGATCTGGTCCGTTTCGCCCGCAGTCGCGGTATTCTCTGTCAGGGTCGTGGCTCGGCTGCCAACTCGGCGGTGTGTTATTGCCTTGGCGTGACGTCAGTCGATCCGGCCACCAGTGATTTGTTGTTCGAACGGTTCATCAGTAAAGAACGCAACGAAGCGCCCGATATCGACGTGGATTTTGAACACGAACGACGCGAGGAGGTGTTGCAATACCTGTACACGAAATATGGACGCGATCGAGCTGGTTTGGCAGCGACCGTGATCACCTATCGTGTGCGCAGTGCCGTGCGCGATGTGGGCAAAGCACTCGGGTTATCTCTCGATCGCGTGGAAGCGCTCGCCCAACAGGTGGAAGGTCATTCTGAAGAGCGTAAACTGGCCACTCGGATGAACGAAGTGGGCATCGATCCAGCATCGCAAGTAGGCCAGCAACTGCAGCGACTGGTCGACGAATTGCTGGGCTTTCCCCGCCATTTGTCCCAGCATGTGGGTGGCATGGTGATGACACAAGGGCCACTGGATGAACTGGTGCCAATTGAAAACGCTTCGATGGATGGACGGACGGTGATTCAGTGGGACAAAAATGATCTGGAAGAGTTGGGGTTGTTGAAAGTCGATTGCCTGTGCCTGGGAATGTTGTCGGCAATTCGAAAATGTTTTCAAATGATCGAGCAACAAGGAGGTCCGGCCTGCACACTGGCCAACATTCCCGCCGAAGACCCGCGCGTTTATGACATGATCTGTGCCGCCGATACGGTCGGCGTATTTCAAATTGAAAGCCGTGGTCAAATGAGCATGTTGCCCCGTTTGAAGCCCCGTTGCTGGTACGATCTGGTGATTGAAGTTGCCATCGTGCGGCCCGGGCCAATTCAAGGCAATATGGTGCACCCCTATTTAAGACGACGCAATGGCGAGGAACCGATTCAATATCCCAATGCCGCGATCAAGGCAGTCTTGCACCGCACGTTGGGCGTCCCCATTTTCCAAGAGCAAGCGATGAAGCTGGCCGTGGTCGCGGCGGGGTTCACGCCCGGTGAAGCGGATCAGTTGCGGCGGGCCATGGGCAAGTGGCGAAAAACCGGCCTGATTCAACAGTTCCATGACAAACTGATCGCCGGCATGCACGCGCGCGGCTTGAATGCCGAGTTCGCCGAGCAGGTCTTCCGGCAAATCAGCGGATTTGGCGAATACGGTTTTCCAGAATCGCACGCCGCCAGTTTTGCCAAACTCGTTTATGTTTCCGCCTGGCTGAAACACTATTACCCGGCGGCGTTTTGCGCCGCGATCCTCAACAGTCAACCGATGGGATTTTACGCTCCCGCGCAGTTGGTCGCCGATGCCAAAAAACATGGTGTCGAGGTTTTTCCGGTGGATGTGAACCACAGCGAATGGGATTGCACACTGTTTGCTGCCAATAAAAATGCGGCTGCAGCAGTACTCAACTGCGGTTGGGGTTGCGGTTGATTTCGGGTTTGCGCGCCGACGTGGCGGAGACGATCATGACGACGCGGCGGCATGGTCCCTTCACCAGCATTTCCGAATTCACCCGGCGAACTCGCTTGAGTCAAGCGAATATCGCACACTTGAGTCAAGCCGATGCCTTTGGATCGCTGGATCAAGATCGACGTGCAGCGCTATGGCAAGCCTTGGCTCAAGAAAAAAAGCCCCAATTCCAACCGCTGTTCGCCGATTTGGAAACGGCCGATGACGACACCGGGGCGCTGCCCCAACTGGCAGCGGTCGACCAGGTAACCGCGGACTATCGGGCGATCGGTTTGTCTTTGCGGGCTCATCCGTTGTCATTTCATCGTTCGAAACTCGATCAATTGAGGGCGAAGACTTGTGGCAGTTTGAGCGACCTGGAACACAATCGTTATCTTCGCGTGGCGGGTTTGGTGATCATGCGGCAGCGTCCATCGACCGCCAAAGGGATCACGTTTGTGACGCTGGAAGACGAAACCGGGATTGCCAATCTGGTGGTCAAGCCCGACGTCTGGGAACGACATTACAAAATTGCCCGCACGTCCGCGGCCTGGGTAGTTTACGGAAAACTGGAGAAAAAGAGCGGCGTCATTCACGTGGTGGTGAGTTGGTTGGAAGATCTGTCTGAGCAAATTCACCAACTGCAAATCAAATCGAGAGATTTTCGTTAGTGTGAAAAACCGTTCAACAGATCAATCCACACCAGGCGATGGTCCGAGGCTTCGACCAAGTCTCCTCCCGTTTGGTCCGGAGTCGGCCAAAACACTCCAGCCCCCAACAACTTCAAGGTTGCCGCAGGAAGGCAATAATCAATGCGCATGTTTCCCACGTTGGTGTCATTAAAATCGCCGGTGTCATAAGCCGGATTGCCAGTCTGTTTCAAATTCGCTTCTGCCTGTTTTTCAGCGTAGTAGACACCGCCAGCAGACTGCGGAATCACACCCGCATTGATGGCTGGATGTTCGGTCAATTGTCGGGCTGAATTCAATTGGCTGTCGCCGTCAACTGGATCAGCATTCAAATCTCCCGCCAGCACAAATTTTGCGCCGATCGGCAAACCACCCTGCCCACCAGCATCGTCGTAATGATAGTCCGCCGATCCTGAAACATAATCGGCCCAAAATTTGATCTCATCATGATTGCGGCAGCCATTGCGATCTTCCGCCGCGTCAAACACAGGAGGTGTCGGGTGCGAAACAAGAAAATGAATCGTCTCACTTCCCACCAACACCGGTACATCCCAATGGCTCTTGGACGACAGCCGAAACACGCTGTGGATCTCATCACTGTAATACGGTTTTTTCGTGAGCGGATC
>JAYVKA010000420.1:0-9436 GCA_043768885.1 Planctomycetota bacterium | reverse complement strand
TCCGGAAAGAGCCCGGACCAGTCTTTGGGAATTGCCGGTTGCGCTGCGCGAACAATACGTCGACTATTTGCGCGGCACAACTTTTCGCACCAGCATGATTTGCCATCGGGATTCGTATGTGGACCATCATCCAGACCCCACCGATCTGGAGCGTTTTCGGGTGGCCTTTTTCAGCGACGCAAATTTGGAAGCAGGCCTTCAGGAATGCTACCCAAACGACAAAACTGCGGCAGAAGTGCAACTTTCGATCGGGCAAAACGCCTTGCGCTGCGCTGACCCGCGCGTAAAGTTGGCACTGCGGATTCTGGATCAACTCAGACCGGCGTTTGTAGGGGTTCGGGAATTGTGCGCAAGGACATCCGAAATGAATGGCAAAACACCAGTCGCCGGGACCGATTCCAGCCAATCCGGAGGAAACCATATTGATTGTGTCGATCCGGTTTTGGAATTTCTATGGGCTGCGGTCGCTGCTGGTGCGATTGAGGTACTTGAATCACCACCCCCGATCGTGACAAAAATCAATCATCGACCTGTCGTATCCAGCCTGTCACGACACCAGGCAAAAACCGGTCGAAGAATTACAAACCAGCTTCGGGAATCAATTCGACTTTCCGGTGTTTCGAATTTCATCGCTGGACAGCTGGATGGAACTCACGATTTCGACCAACTGAAAAAGGCGTTGCGAAATGCAATTGATTCCAGGACCGTATTACCGGACCCGTTTGAAAAAGGCCAAAGTGATGAAGACCTGGTCAGACAATCGCTCCATCGGATCGCACGTTCGGCGTTGATTGTCGCTTGACCGTCGGCGAACATGAGTACCTATAAATGCTACGGTGCCAATCAGTAATCGGAAAACGGTTGCCCGCAAGTGGCGAATTGTTCTAGGTGGTTTTGTTGGACGTTTTGGGGACAACTCCAGACCAGGAAGAAGAGTGCCTGGCGGCACCAACGCTCGGCGGGGTGGCCCTGAACGTAACCGGCGCCTTTGGCTGAAAGCATCGCGGCGTTGGTGGACTGGATGACCAGGTTGTTGGCCATGGCCCGAACGGCGGCCGTGTCAACGGTTGGGTCGCCCGATGCGGACCGCAAAAGCAAATCGCGGGCCTGTTGCCATTGTTCGTTCAGGCTGGAGGCTGATTCGACCATCGATTCACGCGAACGGCTTTGCCCAACCAGCCAATGGATCGCCTGACTTGCCAGGCCCAATGCGAGTGTCGATGTCGCGAGCCCGCCAGTTCTTCCGCCACCGGTGCCGGACGACATGACGTTTTCGACTGGGCCGGCCAGCAAGTATTCGTCGGAAATTAACACGTCGGTCAATTCGACTGGACCGGTGCAGCTGCCGGTCAGGCCCAGCAACTTCGCGTGTGGTTTGACAGCAACACCGGTACGGTTACGTTCGATGACGAACAGAATTTCTCGCCGGTCGTCGAGGACGGCTCCCATTACATACCAGTCAACGTGCGCAGCGCCGGTAACCCACGGGCTGTAACCGTTCACGATGTGCCCACCATCGATCCTCCTTGCCGACATCACTGGGCGCGAGACGTGTTGACGGCTGGTTGTGAGATGGCTGATTCCGACAGTTGCACGACGATCACCACGTGCAATTCCAGGCAGCAATTGTTTGCGGATCGATTCGTTGGGACTCTGTGCAATCCGGTCGGAGGCCGCGGTTTGTTGTGTGATGACAAAAGCGGTCGGCAAACAGGCTCTGGAAAGTTTCAAATAGCCTTCGGTATTTTCAGCAGCGGAATGGCCAACTCCGCCAAATTCTTTCGCGATGAACCAGGAAAAAACTCCCGCGTCGGCGCACAAATCCAGCGAATCGCCGGGCCAGTTGGTGTCCGAGTCTGTCGATTCGGCAAGTCTGGCAAGCTGGTCGTAGAGGTCGGCGTCTGCAACTGCCATGGTCAAATGTCGTGAAAAGTTGATAGAATTCGGGTCTACACGACCGTTCAAAGAATTTGCTGAATCAAATTTGCAGCATACTTTCCAAAACGATGCGGAACAGGAATTTTGAGTCGCGATTTTTGGATCGAAACACCCGCCGGAATTTAGTCAGGGAAAAAACAGGGGTCAAATGGATATGCCGAAAACCGAGGACAAACCTGCCCAGCCGGTCCTGCCTCCTACTCTCCCAAACGCCCAGGACCAGTTGAGTGTACAGGAATTGTCCGACAAGTGCATGGCTTTGGCCAGCAACCTGTGGTGGTCGTGGACACCGGAAGTCCAACAGCTTTTTCGCGACCTCGATCCGACCCGCTGGCGCCAACTGGATCATAACCCGATCGCATTGATCCGCGATTTTACTCCGGAGCGGTTGTACGAACGCGCCACCGAGATGGTGATGTTCAGCCGAATCAACCAGGCTTACCGGCGTTTGAAAGAATACATCAATGGTCGCCAAACCTGGGCGGCAACCTACGCGGGCGTCCTCGGAGCAAAACCGGTCGCCTATTTTTCCGCCGAATTCGGCATCCACGAATCACTGCCGATTTATTCTGGCGGACTCGGAGTCTTGTCGGGCGACCATATCAAGAGCGCGAGTTCGCTCGGCCTGCCGCTGGTTGCGATCGGGCTGTTTTATTCGCAGGGCTATTTTCACCAGCAGCTGGACGTCAACGGTTTGCAGGAAGAAAAATACGTTGACACAAAAGTCGAAAATCTGCCGATCAAACCCGCTCTGAACGCCGAAGGCCAACCGATCACGGTCGAGATTCCGACTCGAACCGGAATCCTGCTGGCCAAAGTCTGGAAGATGCAGGTCGGCCGAATCAGGCTGTTTCTGCTCGATACCAATGTCGAGGGGAATCGCCCCGAAGACCGCACGCTGACCAGTCGTTTGTATGGCGGTGATCAACGGACGCGAATTCGCCAGGAATTGATTCTGGGGGTAGGCGGTGTCCGCGCGTTGAAAGCCCTGGACATAACGCCGGGAGTCTATCACTTGAACGAAGGCCACAGTGCATTCGGGCCGCTCGAAGTTATTCGTCAACGAATGGAAGACGACGGCCTGTCGTTTGACGATGCGCTTCGCGAAGTCGCAATGCAAAGCGTCTTTACCACTCACACACCGGTTCCCGCCGGACATGACCGGTTCCCGCCAGAGTTGATCGAAGAGCACCTCGGCCCGCTCCGTGACCAACTGAAACTGTCCTACGACCAGTTCATGAGTCTCGGCCGCGTCGATCCTGAAGCAAAGGACGAGTCGTTTTGCATGACGGTGATTGGGTTGAAACTTTCACGAACTGCGAATGCGGTCAGCCAATTGCACGGACATGTTTCGCGACGAATGTGGGCTCACCTTTGGCCTTGGCGTGTCGAAAGCGAGATTCCAATCGGGCACATTACGAACGGTGTACATTCACAAAGCTGGTTGGCAGATCAAATGCGGGTCTTGTACGACCGGTTGTTTCCTGACAAGTGGATCGACCGAGTGGGCCAGCCGGAGACCTGGCAAGGAATTCACAACGTGGACCCAGGCGAGTTGTGGGAGATTCACAACGCGCTCAAGTCGGTGATGATCACATTCGTTCGCCGCCGCAACGCATCTCAAACCCGGCGCCGCAACGAAAGCGAAGCGGCTATTGAACAGGCCCGAAACGTACTCGATCCCGGCGTGTTGACGATTGGCTTCGCCCGGCGATTCGCAACTTATAAACGTGCGAACCTGATTTTCTACGATCTCGACCGAATCGCAAAAATCGTTGGTGATCCGCGTCGACCGGTGCAAATTGTGTTTGCCGGAAAGGCCCACCCCAAAGACGAACCAGGCAAGAATCTAATCCGGACCATCGCAACTTTGCGAAATGATCCGCGTTTTGCCTCACGCGTTGTATTCGTAGAAGACTATGACATTGACGTCTGTCGGCACCTCATTCATGGGGTCGATGTTTGGCTGAACAATCCGCGACGTCCGCTGGAAGCGTCAGGGACGAGTGGCCAGAAAGTCGTATTGAACGGCGGACTAAACCTGTCGATTCTCGACGGTTGGTGGGCCGAAGCATTCGATGGAGCAAATGGTTTCGGAATTGGCCGTGGAACGCAGCACGTTGACGACAGTATCACCGATGCCCGCGATACGGCGGCCCTTTTGAACGTGCTGGAAAACGAAGTGGTCCCGATGTTTTACAATCGTGATATCGATGGCCTGCCTCGCGAGTGGATCAAGCGAATGATTAACTCGATCGCAACCCTGTCGTGGCGATTCAGCAGCGACAGAATGGTGATGGACTATGCGAAATCATGCTACGTCCCGGCCGCCGGCGGTTTGAGCTGTAACATGGAAGTCCATTAGTGCATTTTCATTGACTATTTTTTAAGGTAGTGGACGAGGCTACGAGTCCCCTCATCGCCAACTTCGCGAGGACTTGTAGCCTCGTCCACTACGTCTAACCGAAAAACAGGGCGTGACGGAACGGCGGCCTTCATATCAAATCGGAAAAGACGACCGGAGCATGGCACGAATCCTGATTACTTCTGGTCCGACGCGGCAATATATCGATCCGGTCCGATTCATCAGCAACGCCTCCAGTGGCCAAATGGGTTTTGCGCTGGTCCGTGCTGCAATTCGTCGTGGGCATGAAGTGATCGTTGTTTCCGGCCCGGTTTCTGTCACCTATCCCAGGCAGGCCCGCGTCATTCAGGTGGAGACCACCGAAGAAATGCTGCACGCCAGCCAGGCCGAGTTTCCCCGCTGTGATGGACTGATCGGAGTGGCTGCTCCCTGCGACTACAAACCGGTAGTAGTCGCGACCCAAAAAATCAGCAAGAACGGCCAGCCATTAAAGTTGGAGCTAATTGAAACCCCCGACATCGTTGCCACGCTGGGACAATCAAAACGCAGCGACCAATGGACTGTTGGTTTTGCCCTGGAAACCGAAGACATCCATTTCCGCGCGATCTCAAAACTCCAGCGAAAACTCTGCGACCTGGTCGTCGCCAACTCCGCCGAAGCGATCAACGCGAAAGCAAGCTCTATCGAAATTCTCGACCCTTCCGGAAATGTCCTTGCAGCAATCTCCGGCCCCAAGTCCCGACTCGCAACAGTGATTTTGAAAACGATTCAAGATCGCCTGATCCGATAGTTGGTAAGCACCATTTTGTGAGCCGTGACGCGTCAGCGGCCGGGCCGTGCATAAGTGAGCCGTGACGCGTCAGCGGCCGGGTGTTGTCGCTACGCCGTGCCTCACGTCGCCTCACGGCCCACGACTCACAGTCAAACGATCGGAAATCCTCAGTTGACTGCTTATCGCTTCTATTGTGTTCGCTGCTATCACTGTTGAAAATCTCTCTTGCACCACGTACAAACGTACGCTTACAATCGGCCATCACGTACATTTGTACTGCCCGATAATTCTGGTTTTTGCAGGGAGGTTTGCGAAATGGTCGATCGGCAAGCACTTTCCAAAGGGGAATTGGCGATAGCCCGGACGCTTTGGGATGTGGGACCAGCCACGGTTCGACAGGTCTTTGAAGCCCTTCCCGCCAATTTGCAAATGGATTTTTCGACGGTGCAGACTTACCTCCGTCGTCTGGAAACCAAAGCCCACGCGAACTCAAAACTGGAAGGCCGGGTTCGGATTTATTCGGCCCGCGCCAAACCCCACACCGTTATTCGTGACACCGTCAATGAACTCGTCGACCGGCTTTTTGCCGGCGATTCCCTGCCACTGGCCCGGCATCTGATTGAAGAACGCGGTATCGACGAAACCGGATTGGCAGAATTGCGGAAGTTGATTGACCGACTGGAACAGGAAGGGAAAAAATCATGATTGAATCGAACATTTTCTCCGTTCTGGTGACCCAGACCTGGCAAGTCGCGGCAGTGGCGATGGTCGTCTTGTTCCTTGCTCGAACCGTTGCGAAAAACCGGCCCCACCTGGCTCACGCTCTTTGGCTGCTGGTGCTGCTGAAAGTCCTCACGCCTCCTGTTTGGAGTGCTCCGACAAGCCCGTTTTCGTGGCTCGGCATGACATCCATCGCAAATCCGGTTGCCGTTCAGGAAGAACCGCTAGGGCCGGAGCCTGGTTTTTCCGCACCGGTGAATGCCAACACACGATTCGATACGACAAATCACTTTCCATCACCGCAACAAACAATTGAATCCGCCCCGCTTGATTCATCAATTGTAGCCGCAGGTCATAGCCTGGAATCAGGGGAATCAATCGCATCACTTCTTCCAGTTCCTTCCAGCCCAATTGACTGGTCAGTGCTACTTACCTGGCTTTGGATAGCCGGAGCTATCGCCGGAGCTACAGTGCTACTGGTCCGTTACTCGCTGTTCATTTTTTGGATACGTCGGACACGGGAAATTGAATTCGAGCATGTTTCTGATCTGGCCCGCCAACTTTCCAGCCGTTTGGGAATTCGTTCGCGAGTTCGCGTGAAGATTCTGGAGAGTCCCGTTGGGCCGGTTGTGTTGGGACTGTTTCGCCCGACTGTCGTATTGCCTGCCGCGATTGTCCGCGGGAAATCGGCGGACGAACTTGCGCCGCTTCTGGCTCACGAACTGATTCACTTTCGCCGAGGCGATTTGTGGTGGGCACTTCTCCAGGCGTTAGCAAAGAATCTGCTCTGGTTTCACCCGCTGGTTCACCTGGCCGAACGCCGGGTAACACGCGAAGCGGAACGGAGTTGCGACGAAGAAACGATTGCCAGCCTGGGCTGTTCTCCCGCAGCCTACGCGCGATGTTTACTGGGAGTGCTCGAACAAAAACACCAGTTGCGTGTGGCCCCGGCGTTGCCGGGCGTGCGAACGGTGGACATCACATCAGCTCGATTGGAGAGAGTTATGAAACTGGGAAACGGAATTCACCAGAAATCACCGGCATGGGTCTGGCTCGTATTATTGCTTGGATGCGCTATCGTCATGCCCGGTGCCCGATGGATTGTCGCACAGGAAGCGGCAGGCTCTTCGACCAGACTTCCTGCCATCGCGGATGATCCTGCCGTTGCAGAAAAGCTTGCCATTGGGTTCCAAATCACGATCGCCGAGTTGTCCGAGGACGAAGCGGAACAACTTGGAATTGACTGGAAACCGGGCACTCCACTTTTCAACCAAACTGACGAAGCAAAACCGGTGGCAAAAGGTCGAATTTCGGCCGTGATTGAACAGGAAATCCCTACCCATTTCGCACATCTTGATTCGGTAAGATTCAAGTCCGTAATGGACAAACTTGGGACCTATGGAAGGGCACTGGGAAACCCCAAAATAATGACACTGCTGGGACGAACAGGCAGCCTTCATCGTGGTGGTGAAATCCCGATTGCCGGACCTGACGGTTCCGTTTTCGTTCGCCGGTTTGGCACCGAAGTCAACCTGACGCCAACCGTGGCAACTCCTGAGATGGTTTCATTTGCTTGCGAAATCGAACTTTCAAAATTTGACAAGGAAAGTCTGCCGAATCCTGACAACAAAGATTTCGACAACTTCCCTCTGATGTCCCGAACGAAAGTTACAGCCGATCTGACTGCCAAGCAGGGAGAGACCGTCGCTATTCAGACTTTTTCCGATTTTGGTTACGGGAAGTTCCCTGTAGTAGTGCTTATTACTCCAGGAAAACCAGTCGCATTGTCTAACGGCGTTCAAAAGCCTCCGTCTACTACCGAGAGGCAGAGACTGCACGCCGCAAATCCGCAGCAAATTGAAACCCGCCATCCAATCACGCTGGAGACACATTTCATCAGGGCGGACCTCGACGAAATCGAAGCTTTGAACATCAAGTGGGACAACAACATTCCTTCGAGTCCCCGACCGGAGAAATCCCAAAACACCGAAGGCAACAGAGTAGATGAAAAACCAACAATGTATGCAGTCATTGACAACGCCCGTCGCGCAGAATTGATCGACAAAGCCAATTCGCAAGCCAACTGGACAATCGACATGGCCCCTTGCTTTACCACGCATGACGGAGAACCAGCCGAACAATTCATTGGCGAACAGACTCCATTTGTAACCGACGCGATGCCAGTCCACTCCCATGCCGATGCGAACGTTGTTCCAGTCAAAACAGTAGCGCCCGTCGTTGTGCTGGTCAAAGATGGCATCAATGCCAATCTCACACCAACACTTTTGCAAGACGGCAAACTCAGGTTAGATTGTGAATTGACTTTCTCAAAAGTAGTTGGTGTCACAACGATCGATGCACCCAATGACAGTTCGGACCATCCATTTCAGGCCCAAAAACCACATGTGCAAACCAGGGAATCAAAATCGATTCATGTAATTCCGCGAGACAGAACCCTGGTTATGCTGGTCGAAGACCTGGAAAAGAACCCGGTCCTTGTGCTTGTAAAATGCCGGCTGGCCGCTGATTCACTCAACGCAAAATCCAGAGTGACAATAACTCCCCGCTGTGTCTTGACATCCAGGTCAGGCCGAGCCAATCACTATCAATTTAGGGACTTGGTCACATTTTCTTCGGCACCGGATGACATCATCGTGTCCGTTGGTCAAAAACAGAGGTACAAGTTTTCCGCCAATATCCCCGAATTCTTGATCGAGAAGGCCGACCTTGTTAAGCTCGAAATTGTGTCGGCAAGTGAAGCAACTTTCACCGGATTAAAACCGGGCGAGTCGGCTTGTACGATAAAACTGCCTGATGGTTCGACGAGTACGTTTGCCATCACGGTCACGGATGAACTGCTGCCCGACGAACAGGAGGCAATGCCTACGGCCATTCCTGTTACCGCAATCATCGGCGGACATTGCGGAATCCATGTCGAACACCAAATCAGCGACTACTCAGTTGCTGACGAGAATCTGCTTGAAGTGGAAAAAGTCAATGACCAGCAACTTCTTCTGAAGGCCTCAACACCAGGAAATACAACAGTCATTGTAAAGCAGAAAAACGGCCAGTCCCTGCATTTGCACGTTTCGATTTCGGGCAAACCAATCAAGTATCCCGGCGTCTGGGCCACCTGCGACGATGATGATCGAGACGACCCTTCCACCCACAAACTGGTCACAATGTTCGGGCGTGAAATGTACATCTCCCAAACCGCCGTTTTCGAGGAAAAAGACGGCACTTTCGAATTGAAGGGACGCAACCTGGTTTGGTCAAATGACGACCAAATTATGATGTCTGCGGAATTCGGCACGATCTTGACGAGCTTGGATTCCCAAAAATTCAACCTGCTTGGGAATGCGAAGTTCTTCTGCTTCGGACCTGACTTCATAATGGAGGCTGATCAGATCAACTGCGAGCAGACAGGAAATCAGGAAGCCGAGGTATGCCTGGAAATGAAATCCAACGCCCGAATGAGCTGTCCGAAAAACGCAACGTCCGGCGCGCCAGCATTTGACGCAACGGCCGACCGAGTTTTGTTCGACGGAAAGATTTTCCGACTGATTGGAAATGCGAGTGTTATTCAAACATCGCCGGACGGAAAAGCGGAATCATTTGAGGGCAGTGAAATTCAAATGTCG
>JAYVKA010000419.1:0-7688 GCA_043768885.1 Planctomycetota bacterium | reverse complement strand
AGGAACTGTTCGGTCGGTGGCTGGTGAGAGTTCATTTTGAAAGTCCCGTTGTTGGTGCCGCGCGTTATGACCCGACTGGTTTGGTTCGTTGGCGAAGCGGTCGCCCCAACTTCCTATCCCGAAATTGCCCAGCGTATGATCTCACTGATTTTGGGTGTTTTGCCCTGCCAAAGAATTCCCGCACGAAAAATCCTTCCTGCCAATACTACAACAACAAGTGTAGCCAGCGCGAGCAAGACCATTCCCAAAACCAGTTCCCAAATCGGAACCGGAACTCCCGTAGCCAGTCGCATCACCATGGTTGTCGGCGTTGCCGGTGGAAACATCGACATTCCGACGGCAAGGCCACCCCTGGGCTCCCGCAGAATCAACAACCAGACAAACATGGGGCTCATCATCAGCATCCAGACCGGCATCAGCATCGACTGTGCTTCTTTCAATTGGCTGACACTGGCTCCAACGGCCATAAAGATCGATGCGTAAAACAGGACACCCAAAATCTGAAAAATGATGAACCAGGGAATCAGCCAGGCAGGCACGTCATTCAGAAACGGAACACGCTGGGCCAGAACCAGCACGCCGACCAGGTAAATGCAAAATACAGTCAGCGAGCCACCGACCGTACCAATCAGTTTCCCCATCATCAACTGAAACGGGCTGGCTGAACCCAACAGGACTTCGGCAATCCGTTGCGATTTCTCTTCGATGACACTCTCCAGCATCGGCTGGCTGGACATGAAGATCACCATGAACATGAACATCATCGCGCCGAACGGCAAGAAAATTTTTAGCATCTCGTTTTCTTCGCGAGCCGGAATGACGTTGCCACTGGAATCCCGCTTCAGCAAGCCCATGGCACGGACCGGCACTATCTGGCTGGCCGCAGCGACCAAATTCGGATCGATGTTTGCCTTTTGCAACCGGCGAACCTTGATGATTTCGTTCAACGTCTGTTCCAGCCAGGATCGTGTTCCCGAGAGGCTGGAGTCCTGGCCGTAAAACATGATGTCGGCTGCTTTTTGCCTGCCGCTGCCATCCATCGAGGGCATTTCAATGAACGCATACAGGTCTCCTTTTCGAACAAGCTCGGAAAGATCAGCCCGAAGGTCGTCCGAAATTCGCTGATTCTCGTCCAGCTCATAAAGTTCGAACTTCAGGATTTCTCCGCTGGCCATTTGCGGCAAGCCATCTTCCTCGCGGTTGTTTTCTCCAGACTTGATCTGACTCTCAACAAAATCGTTTCGCTCTTTGGCCTTGGCCAGCAAATCGTCGAAATACAGTTTCCCCGGGTCCAAAACGGAAATCTGCCGGTCTTCCACGGAACCCGCGCTCTTCAACAATTCGACAGCCCACAACGATCCCATCATCAGGACCGGCATCATGATCAGCGAAATCAGAAACGCCTTGGTCGCGACCATCGCGCGGTATTCGCGCATCGCAATCGTGATGATCTTATACATCAACCATTTCCAGTCTTTCCTGAATCATAATTTGAAAACTGTATCGCGGACAAAACCGAATCTCGGCAATCGCTAGATAACACTCGATACTCCGTTTTCCGGCTTGCCACTGTTTTGAAAACGTCCGGGCGAGGCAATCCGGACAAAGATGTCATGCAAGGAAGGCTTTACAACCTCGAAATGGGTCAGCGATCCGGTTTCCACCAGATGCGACAACACGTGCTGCATGCGCGACATGTCCGACACACGGAAATCAAAAAAGCCACCCGCCTGCTGGACATCGACGACGCCCTGGATTTTTTCGACACGCTGTTCCGGATCTGAAAACCCGACCCGCACCATGTCGGCTGCGTATTGTTTCTGGATGGACTGGAGCGTGCCGTCGAGGACTTTCTTCCCGCGGAAGATCATGAAAATGGTGTCGCACATTACCTCGGCAGTATCCATGTCGTGCGTTGAGAATACGACAGTCGTCCCGTCCTTGCGCAACTGCAAAACTGCATCGCGCAATGATTCCATGTTGACCGGGTCCAGTCCGCTAAACGGTTCGTCCAGAATTACAAGTTTGGGACGGGCGACAACAGCAGCGATGAACTGGATTTTTTGGGCCATCCCCTTCGAAAGCGCATCGATCCGGCGCTCGGACCATTCCACAGCATCCAGCCGAACCAGCCACTGGTCGATTTCCTTCCGGCAGTTTCGTAGGCCTTTCAACCGCGCATAGTAGGTCAGGATGTCCCGGACCCGCATTCGCTTGTACAAGCCACGCTCTTCGGGCAAATACCCCAGCCGGTCATCGGCCACTTTTCCGTGGCTGTTCCCGAGCACCACGACTTGCCCGGAGTCCGGTTGAAAAATCCTCAGGATCATTCGCAGGGTCGTCGTTTTACCGCTGCCATTGGGTCCGATAAAGCCGTAGATCGAGCCCTCGGGGACCGTCAAGTCGAGCGCATCCACTGCCAGATTTCTGCCAAATCGCTTGGAAACATTGTGCAACTCGATCGCGTTTTGCATGAACCGGCAGCCTTTTGTCCGCAGAATTGTCCCAGGAGTTCCGTTACCCCGACCGGACAATCTCAATGAAACGAGCCGGGATCTACAACCCGATGCCTGGGAATCAAGTCAGAGATTGTAATCGATTGAACAGAAACTTTTCGAACCCCCCGGACCAATATTTGGCTGCAAGTTCCCTGGAAAGGCCAATTGTTCTGCGAATCCGGAAGTCGAATCTGGTTGCCCGACATGAATCCTCGCCCCATCGCGATCAGCCCAGGCACGAAAAGCTCAGGCGGATAGAAAAAAAGGTACCCGGCAAACAAGCCTGCAATAAATCAGGCGACAGCTCCGGCCATCAGCAATCCGCCGATTCCAACCTGGGCCCAGTCCGTAGAGCTGCTGTTTCTGCCCTGAGACTTCTTCTTTCTCTTGATGATCTTTTTGACAATTGGCTGCGCGTTTCCTTTCGGCGGGTAAGTCGCGGAGCCAAATGGATTGGAGACCTGAGCCGAACTCCGACCAAAGGCTGCCATCTCTCCTGAATCATCAAGATAGGGATCGGTGGAGAACAAGTCGTCGTCGTAAGACGACGGAACTGGCGGAGGGGCGGGCGTTTGCTGCGCAGACTGATTTGCCAACTGGGAAGGGACCCGAATCGTCCGTTGACATGCCGGGCATTTCACTTGTCGTCCAAGGTGCCGGTCATCAACCTTCAGCGAATTGCCGCAAGTACTTGTACATCATTCCCCCGCACGAACCAAATGGAAGTGGTTATCGTCATCCCGTCAACTGTTCGGGGAATGTTCGGGGAACATTATAGCTACACATTTTCAACATGCAGAAAGCCGGGAGGAAGGGTGGTTCTTGCGTTATTTTTTTTGCCACAGAAACGAGATTCGTACAAATCCAACCGGCAAGAGCAACCCAAGGTCGCTGAAATTGCCGTTTATCACCAACAGAATGGGGACGTCAGATTGGTCGGCAAAACGACCATAGGGGAAATTGACCCATGTATTTCGCCCCGCCCACTACCCGTCCTTTGAACTATGCCCGCACTTTGAACTGTGACGGAATACTACGCTGCGGGGGCGGCTTTTTTGGGCTCGCTGATCGGCCTGGCGGAAAGATCGTCATTCAGTTCGGAATCCATCCCCGGTTTTTGGGGCAACGTCATTCGCTTCAGAATCCAAAAAACGGAGGCCCAAAACACAATGAAGCTTCCGAGAATCACGATGTTCGGCATGGAAAACAACTGGCGCTTTCCTTCGATCGAAAGGACCGGACTCAGTGACAAGTCGCCGTCGTAGCTGACGTTGACCAGCAGCGTCTCGGTACTCGATTCCGAGAATCGCTCCATGAAATCGAATCCCAGTGGCAATTCCAAACGGGCCTCGGGGCGAGAGCGGTTGGATTCGTATCCGGGAATTACAAGGCGATTGTCTTCATTGCTGTCCATCGACAAAAAACTGATAACTTGGCCTTCGACAACACCTGCAACGTTTTGACCGCCGAGTATCGAAATTTCGAGCGATTCAAGTGCCATCGTTGATGATCTGTCCATGTCGCCGACATCGAGAAACAGAACCAGGCTGGACATGGAATCGATGCCCTGCGACTTGAAGTATTTCCACAAGTCTCCGGCCTTTACCTCGCACTGGCTGTGCTTCCGGTCAGCCGTGCTGGAAAGTGACGAAAGATTCAGCATCGACGAGCTGCCGTATTTTGCACTTGAAAAACCAAAGTCCCCGATTGTGGACTTGGAGTTGCGGATACTGATCGTAATTTCTTCGCCCAAAGAAGGACGACAAATGGAAACAGCGAGGATCGCGAAAACAGCCACGAAAACAATTTGCACCTTGCACATCCAGCCACCTATGGGCTGTGTGAACTGCACTCGGGATAAGTCAATTCGACTTGGCATCATGGATACGATTTCGGGAAAGCAGGTCAGCGCCCCCGGAATCCTAAAAAATTGGCTGCAAAGGCCGGTTCTTCGGGGACTGGTTTTGAACGGTCCCCGGGTAAGCCGTTTTCGTGGTTGGCTAATCCGATTCGCCAACCCGAAACGTGAATTCTAAAACTCAACGATTCGTCGAAACAACCGTTTCATTGGTTCATCGAGAGATAATGCAGTTTATCACGATCGGCGTTCAGGGTAAGGCTTTCAGCATAAAAAGCCTGGGCAAAAAGCCAGAGTTTCCAAAAAACAGGCGAGACCTGACAGCCATTGGGCTTGGTTGGTTTGCGTTGCGCAAATGATCGATACAACCGGAAAAACCACCCAACCGAATCAAATCGGGTAGGCAATTTGGAATGTCCAACTGTTTTGGCCGATTTGCCGGGAATGGCTACTCCCGGTTTTTCTTGCGCCATTCATTGATTGCGGCTTCGGCGATAATGTCCGGGTTTCGTCCAAGCGACTGGGCGATCCGCTGACAATCATCCGATTCCGGCTTGAAGCGGCGTTCCCCATTGGGCAAACATCGGGTTTTTCCGGCAACAGTTCCCCATTTTGTCTCGACGGTCACCGCCTCTCTTTGCAAGATCGACCGTGACATCGTCTGAGTGCGGACTCCCAATGTTGGCGTGCACTCGAAAATCGTCTGTTCAACGGTCGCACGACAATCCGGCACACAAATCACCGCCAACAAAATGCCCGGTCGGCTTTTTTTCATTTGAATGGGCTGAAGAGTAACATCGAGAACGCCATCGATCGATATGAGCTGTGCCTGGGCGTTTGCCAACTGTTCGCCGTTTACGTCATCCAGATTCGTTTCGATCACGAGGACCCGATCGTGATGGGTACCATTCGACCGGTTACCCTCGCTGTCTGCCTGTCCCAGCATGATTCGCAAGATGTTTGCCTGGCCAGTGAGTTCTTTTGTGCCAGCCCCGTGACCGACCGATGAAAGTTTCATCGCGGGCATTCCTTCGAATCGCGCATCGAGGCCGCACAGGATCGCGGCCCCCGTCGGAGTGGTCAGTTCCGCTTCGATATCGCAACTCCGAATGGGCATGCCGCGCAGCAGGTTGGCAGTCGCAGGAGCTGGAATCGGGACGGTGCCGTGGGCGATTTTTACGGTACCAATTCCGGTTGTGACTGGAGAAGAATAATACTGCCCAATTCCAAGTTGCGTTGCCGCAATCGCGACTCCGACCAGGTCCACAATCGAATCGATCGCACCGACTTCGTGAAAATGGACCTTGTCGATGCTGGAGCCGTGTACCTCGGCCTCCGCTTCGGCCAGAAATTGAAACATCCGCCATGATAGTGCCTGTTCGGCCGCTGTTAACTTTCCGCCTTCGATGATTTTGCGAATGTCTTTCAGGTGACGGTGATGGTGTTGAGGGGGAAAAGTGACTGCGAAATGAAGTCCGCGAATGCCGGCCCGACGAACTTCGTTGAACGACAACTCGACACCCTCGATCGGCAACGTGGCAATTTGTTGCCTGAGATAATCCAGATCGGCACCGGCATCGACCAGGGCCGACAGCATCATGTCTCCACTGATTCCACTAACGCAGTCAAGGTAAGCGATCATTCGGTGCGACTTTCCGGAGGCAAATTGAACGGTTGTCGATGCGCGATAGTGCACACGGAATCAACAGGATAGCGTTACCGACGAGTTCGCCATATTCTCCCTGCCCCTGCCCCTTCCCGTTCCCGTTCCCGTTCCCAAACGGGTATTTCGTCAATTGCCGTAAAACAGATAGACTGAACTGGTCGAGTGCGGAATTCGGGTTTTTATTTGCCCATCTATTTCTACAAGGAATCGAGTCGATGAAATCACCACGGATTCTGTCGGTGATATTGGCGGGAGGCAAAGGGGCCCGGCTGGAGCCTTTGACGCGCGACCGGGCGAAACCAGCCGTTCCTTTTGGCGGAATTTACCGGATCATCGATTTCGCACTTTCGAACTGCCTGAACAGCGGGCTCAAACAGATTCTGCTGTTGACCCAATACAAGGCCGCCAGCCTGGACCGGCATATCAACTTGGGCTGGCGGCATTTGTTCTGTCGGGAACTGGACGAATTCATCGACGTTATTCCGCCTCAGCAGCGGATCGATGAAACCTGGTATCAGGGAACAGCCGACGCGGTTTACCAAAACATTTATTCCCTGGAAACGCACCGGCCCGATTACGTGCTGATCCTGGCCGGAGACCACATATACAAAATGAACTACCGTGCGATGGTCGACTTTCATCGCGAACAAGGGGCGGACCTGACTATCGCGGCGTTGCCGGTTGATCGCGAGTCAGCAAAACAATTCGGCGTGATGCAATGTGATTCGGACGGCAGGATTCGCGGTTTCGAAGAAAAACCTGCCGATCCCAAACCGATGCCCAACGACCCGGACCAGTATTTCGCCAGCATGGGGATTTACGTTTTCTCGTCCCGCTTTCTGTTTGAACAACTGCTGGCCGACGGCACCAAAAAGGCGAGCGCCCACGACTTTGGCAAAAACATCATTCCATCCGTCATCGATTCGAATCGGGTCATGGCGTTTCCGTTTCAGGACGAAAACTGCAAGTCGAGTTCGTACTGGAAAGACGTCGGAACGATTGACTCCTATTACGACGCAAACATGGATTTGGTCAGTGTCGATCCGCAACTGAACATCTACGATCGACGTTGGCCCATCCGAACCTGGCAAGGCAACAACCCGCCACCGAAATTCGTGTTTGGCGACCGCAACGAAACCGGCGGTGGGCGCTGCGGACACGCGATCGACAGTATGGTTTGCAGCGGCTCGATTATTTCCGGAAGCCAGGTCAGTCATTCCATTGTCGGACCCAATGTCCGGGTCAATTCATGGGCTGACGTGAGTGACTCGATTCTTCTGGAAGGAGTCGAGATCGGCCGGCATGCCGAGATTCGCCGGGCAATCATCGATAAAAACGTGCGGGTTCCGCCGGGAACAAAAATCGGAGTCGATCCTGAGTTGGATCTCGCAAGCGGATGCACAATAAGTCCAGCGGGAATCGTGGTTGTGGGCAAGTCGTGGATGCCCAGCCCGCCAAACTCCATGAAGAAGCCATCATTTCTGAATGGCGAATCCCGTATCAAGAACAACGACTAGCTGGACAGCGCATCTCAGGGTTTTTCGCAAAGGGCGATGAAACACTCGGCGGTCGCCTGGTTTTCGTCGGTCGTGAGCTTGATACCAGCCGGCTGGTCATGATTGTATTTCCAGTCGGTCCCCGAATTCTGACAATACATTGCCAAAAT
>JAYVKA010000418.1:0-2651 GCA_043768885.1 Planctomycetota bacterium | reverse complement strand
TAGACGTTGGCAAACGCCTCGAAGAACGCCTCCGGATGCCCCGCTGGCAACCGACAAGCACCCGCACCCGCCGGTGTCATCCAGGGCGAGTTGGGGTCGCGAGTCAAAATCTGATGCGGCCGCCCGTTCTGGCGAAACACCATCTCGTTTGGATTTTCCTGTCGCCACGAAAGTGAACCCAGCGTTCCGTCGATCTCGATCGCAAGATCGTTCTCGCGGCCGTGGCTGATCTGCGAAGCGGTTACGGTCCCGATTCCGCCGTTCTCAAACCGGATCGTTGCTGTGCCATAGTCATCCAGCTTGCGGCCCGGCACAAACGCCTTCAGCACACAGCTGATCTCCTGCGGCTTCAGCCCCGTCGTGTAACGGGCAAGATTGTAAGCGTGAGTCGCGATGTCGCCGAAACAACCGGCCGCACCGCTCTTCGACGGATCCGTCCGCCATGCCGCCTGCTTCTGGTTCTCCGACTCCAGACTCGTTCGCAACCAACCCTGTATGTAACAGGCCCTCACCGCCTGGATTTCACCCAGCTGACCATCCGCAATCATCTGCCGCGCATGTCGAATCAGCGGATAGCCCGTGTAGTTATGCGTCACGGCAAAAACCACATTCGATTTCTCAACTGCCGCCGCCAACTGCTCTGCCTGAGCAAGGTCAAACGTCATCGGTTTGTCGCAGACGACATTGAAACCTGCGAGTACAGCCTTGTGCGCGATATCAAAGTGCGTGTGGTTTGGCGTCGCGATCGAAACGAAATCGATTCGTTTGTCGGCCGGCAATGCCGCCTCACGCTCGAACATCTCGTCGTAGCTGCCATACGCACGTGCCGCGTCGATGCCGTAGTCCGCCGCCGATTCCCTGGCCCGTATCGCATCCGACGAAAGCGCACCAGCCACCAAAGCCGCCCGCCCGTCCAGCGTCGCCGATGTGAAATGCACCCGACCGATAAACGAACCAGCTCCACCACCAACCAAACCCATCCGCAACGGACGGCCCAACGCTCCATTCAAACCCACAGCACTTGCTCCCTGTCTTGTTTGTGATGCGTGCGTGATTGGGTGTGGGGTCGGGAGACCCGCGCACAGCTCTCATCACGCATTTCAAATTGCGACAGTGAGTTTAGTCGATATCCGGACGTCTTACATGAAGGGCAACGACCCGCAGAATTCGGGACGAAATACAAAAAAGCCTGGATCGGTCATCAGACAGGAACAATTCCGCTGATACCACCAATCCAGGCAAACTGAGGCCAAATTTGGTTGCGGGCTTTAGTAACCCGACTCGTACGGCTCTTCGCCAGACTGCCGCTCTCCGTCCAGCCCCAACTCCATTTGCAGCTGACCAAAATGGCGAACGTGAGCGTCTGACGTCGAGTGGACGTGTTCCGCTTCGGTCAGGAACCGGATTTCCTCATCACAGAAAATCCCGTTCTGCTCCAGCGTATGTTCGAACAGCTCCAGCGGGCTGCCGTACATGATCAGCAATTTGTGTTCGTCCAGCTGTACTTCCTGCGGAGTCCGCGGGTTCAGCACAGCGATCCCCGTGCAACCGTCGTTGGTCAGCAGGTTCTCGTATTCCCAAAGCGTGCTGGTCAGAACCGGCAGATCAATCTGCTCGCGGTACAGATCGACATGCCCTTTGACATCGTGATCGTGGCTCGTCTCGAGGACCACATCGACCGTCTGCCCCAGTCGCTGGACCAGCTGCATGAAAACCTGGAACAGGTTCTCCCGCGAAGCCGCCGCCATGATCACTGGCACCTTGGCACCCGATTGCTCATCGACATAAACGTCGTGGCGATATCCCTGGGTCGGCCGAATCCGGACGTCCAGCGAAGGCCGCACGGCATCGGTCAATTGAAAATCCCCGTACTTCGATTTCTTCAGGTGTTCATCCAGCTGTTCGTGGCTGGCACTTTTGAAACCGGTCGGCGGCGCCTGCTGAGTCTCCGACTGCTCGAAGACTTCGCGAAAAAATTTGTTGAGAATGTCCATGACGGCTTTTGGGTGGGTCTGCGAAAGTCGTTTCATCCGCGAGTACGGGTTGTCCTCGCGCCGATGAAGGGGGCATTGTCCAGGGGGCAAGGTCGACCGAAAACGATCTTCCCCGCCCAGGGGCTCAGGCATGCCCCGGCGATTCCCGGACAAACAAACCTAGTTCACAAAAACCACCGACGACCGACACGAATTGCATAAATCCAGGCGAAATGACAATTTTATTTGATCCTTCCAAACGGGATCACCTGTCCAACCGATACAATCGTTCCCGATCGCAGCGGTGAGCAGAAGCAGAAACCCGCGATGCCGCGTTTAAGCCGTTTAAACATTCCCATTTCTTGTCCCCTCTCCCCCGACAATTCGAAAGCTGGAACTTTGCCAATGACAAAACTCCGAGCGAATTGATGGGGGAGAGGGTTAGGGTGAGGGGGCGTTTTCGGCAATCGCCGCATTGACGTAAACCCTTCCGCAGTTTCACGGAGCGCACCATGCCTTGGCGATATCAATCACCCCGCACTAAAGTCTTGGGAAGCTCTGGGTTCGTTGGCTTCCTGCTCGGCGGACTCGCGGCCGGACGAATCATGACTTGGCTCGGAATGATCCGCCCTGGCGGCACTTCGACCGATCGCGTCATCGATCATTGGCCCGGCTTCC
>JAYVKA010000417.1:0-14408 GCA_043768885.1 Planctomycetota bacterium | reverse complement strand
TTGTTGCTGGCCGCGTGGTACAACGGCTCGGCTTTTCAGGTTTATTCCAAAGACGTTGTGAAACAGTTTCGGGGCGGGGGTACAGACTGGTTACGATTTCTGCCAGGCAGTCTGGCAGGATGGGTGCTGTTCGGCGTCGGCTACGGCGTGACCTGGATTCCGTTCCCGCCGATCACCAGTTTCATCGGCGCAGCACTTCAAGTCGCAGGGACCATTCTGTTCGCCACCTCCACCGGACTATATTGTGGACTCATGGCCCACCGCATAGAACGCGGGCAGTAGCTTCTATTTGGCTAATTGCGTTTCTGTTTTCATTTTTTGAAATGCGAGAAATGTACGATGGACGTCCTTGTCCGTCGAACGCGCTCTTTTCCGACGGACGCGGTCGTCCGTCGTACTCCTATTCTGAACATTGACACAATATTGAAAACACCAAACGCCTTATGAATCAACAAACCAAAAACCGGGACAAGAACATCCAGCGAACTTCGGCAGGTTTGGGCATGCTGTTTCTCGGCATGTGTCTGTTGGTCTTGGGCGGTATGAACCTGTTCACCAACGTCTTGCAAATCCGCGACGGGCAATGGCAACAAAACATTCTGTTGTCAGTGCTGCTAACTCTGGCTTTCTCCGCCCTCCCCGCCATCATCGGCGGCTGGCTAGTCTACCGCGCCACGGCCACCATTTCTCCGCCACCTTCGTCTTCCGGTCAATCCAAATGACTTCTGCAAACAGACTCCTGGCATTGCTTTGGGCAATTGGTTTGTTTTTTTCACAAACCCCTGTTTGTGCTCAGCCCGAATCGCGACCGCCAAACGTCCTGCTGATCCTGTCCGACGATCAGGCGTGGACGGATTATGGATTTATGGGGCATCCGGTGATTCAGACCCCGAACCTGGACCGGCTGGCCAGGGAGAGTGCCGTGTTTTCGCGCGGGTATGTGCCGACCAGCCTTTGTCGGCCTTCGCTGGCGTCGCTGATCACCGGGGTGTATCCGCATCAACATCAGGTGACGGGAAACGATCCGGTGTCGGTGGCTGAAGCAGGCAAACCGAAATACCAAAACGCGGATTACTTGCGGTTGAACAAGAATCTGATCGAACGGTTTCAGTCCCAGTCGCGGTTGCCGGAACTGCTCGCACAGAAGGGTTACGTTTCGTTCCAGTCGGGCAAATGGTGGGAAGGGGAATTTTCGACGGGCGGGTTTACTAACGGCATGACATACGGCGATGCGACACGGGGCGGACGGCATGGCGACGCAGGGCTGAAGATCGGGCGGGACGGGCTGAAGCCGATCTATGATTTTATTGAATCGGCTGGAACAAAGCCGTGGTTCGTCTGGTACGCGCCGATCATGCCCCATCAGCCGCACAATCCCCCAGATCGATTGCTAAAAAAGTATCAGGCCGGGGTGATGAGCGTTCACGTCGCGAAGTACTACGCGATGTGCGAATGGTTCGACGAGACATGCGGGGAACTGCTGGACCATTTGAAGGCCACTGGCATGGAAGAAAACACGCTGGTCTTTTACGTCGCCGACAACGGCTGGATTCAAAATCCGGACCAACCCCGCTTCGACGAGCGAAGCAAACGTTCGCCCTACGACGGCGGAATTCGAACACCGATCATGATTCGATGGCCCGGTCACATTGCACCGGAAGAGTATCCCGACAGGCTGACCAGCAGTCTGGATTTTGTTCCGACAGTCTGCGTCGCGGCCGGAGTTCCGATCGACGAGAAACTGCCAGGGATCGATTTGCTGAGAGTGTCCAATCAGAATGGCATTAGCCAGCGTGATACCCTGTTCGGTGAAATCTTTGATCACGACCTGCACGATTTGGATGACCCCGAAAAGTCACTGCTGTTCCGCTGGTGCATCGAAGGAAACTGGAAACTGATCCAGTCTCATACCGACCAATCCCTCCAGTTATTTGATTTGGCAGGGGACCCGCACGAAAAAATGAACCTTGCCGAACAACACGCCGACGTTGCCAAACGACTATTGGCAAAAATCGAGGCCTGGTATCCTGCAAAGGAATCCCGGTAACAGGGTAACGCAGAATCCAATGTCTGCATCGTTCATCAAATCATCTATTTCGCAGCAGCATCCATGACACAATCCACTCGACTTGCCGGCTTGTTCGTGATCGCCCAGTTCTTCCTGGTTCCGGTTTCGCCGGTCTTCGCTCAATCACCTGGCAAAACAAACGTGTTGGTGATTCTGGCAGATGACCTGGGCTACTCCGATCTGGGTTGTCACGGAGGCGAAATCGCGACGCCGAATCTGGATCAACTGGCGACGAACGGTTTGCGGTTTACCAACTTTTACAACACCGGACGATGTTGGCCGACTCGCGCCGCGTTGATGACTGGCTACTATGCCCAACAAGTCCGTTTTGACGTGTTACCCGGCGACCCACCTCTGAACCGTGACAAACGCCCGGGCTGGGCAAAACTGTTGCCGGAGTTACTAAAGTCATCCGGTTACCGATCGTTTCACAGCGGCAAATGGCATCTCGATGGCGGGCCGGTAGCCGGCGGGTTTGACCGCTCGTACAGTCTGGACGATCACGGCCGGTACTTTTCGCCCCAACTCCATTTGCTCAACGACAAGCCGTTGCCGAAGATCGAGCGCGACTCGGGATACTACGCAACGAAAGCCGTCGCCGATCATGCGATCCGTTTCTTGAAGGAGCACCAAAGTGATTTCAGCGAACAACCATTTTTTGGATTCGTTGCATTCACGGCACCGCATTTTCCGCTGCACGCCTTGCCCGAAGACATCGCCAAATACACTGACCGATACCTCGCGGGCTGGAATCAATTGAGGCAAGAACGATTCGAACGAATTCGTGATTTGGGGTTAGTTAAGGGTTCGTTGTCAGCGGTCGAGCCCGATGTCGGGCCGCCATACGATCATCCCAATGCGATGGAAAAATTTGGACCCGACGAAGTGAATCGTCCTTTGTCCTGGGATGAATTGACCGCCGAGCAGAAGCAGTTTCAGGCGACCAAAATGGCGATTCACGCGGCCATGGTAGATCGAATGGATCAGGAGATTGGCCGCATTATCGAACAGCTGCGCGTGATGGGCTGTTACGAAAATACGCTTGTACTGTTTCTGTCTGACAACGGAGCCAGCGCCGAGATCATGGTTCGCGACGACGGACACGATCCAAACGCGTTGCCCGGTTCGGCAGCGACTCATTTATGTCTGGGGCCGGGCTGGTCGAGCGCGTCCAACACTCCTTTTCGCCGCCACAAGTCGTGGGTTCACGAAGGAGGCATTCACACGCCATTGATCGCACATTGGCATACGGGAATCCAGTCACAAGGCCAACTCAATCATTCGATTGGGCATGTCATCGATATTGTTCCAACTGTTTTGGAACTTGCCGGTGCCGAAAATCCAGAGGCAGAAGATGGCGTCTCGAAACCGCAATCGCCGGGCACCAGTTTGCTCGGTGCCTTTCGGGAAAACGCAACTATCGACCGTGGCAGCCTGTGGTGGTGCCACGAAGGAAATCGAGCGTTGCGGGACGGACCATGGAAACTGGTTGCGGCAAAAGGCGAACCCTGGGAACTCTTCAATCTCGCAGACGATCCGACCGAGCAAACAAACCTGGGTAACAAGTACCCCGAGCGCCTTTCCGCGATGAAGACTGAATGGAATCGCCAATTGAAACAAATGCGGCAAGACATTCTGGATAGCTCGGAAATTCGGAAAAGGCCCTGAGAATTTTCGTAAGGTCACGGCAAGTTGCTTTGGTTTTCAATCGTGGCGCGAAAAAGGGGAATCAAAACTTTCCCCTGTTTTCTTTGTCACAGGATTGAAATGTGCGCGTAGGGATAGTAGACGAACTTGCGTCTGACGAATTTTTCTATCCGATTTTTCCCCTACGGAGTCCTGACATGCCCGCACTGCGGTCCATTGCAACTGCTTTCGCTGCAGTTTTGGCAATTCTAACAACTGTTTTGATTCAGCCTGCTTCCGCTGATCTGGCTTATGGAATCACCAACAACCAGTTCCTGGTGAGCTGGAATACGAATACGCCCGGGACTTTGAACTCCGGCTTTGCTTTGTCTGGATTGCAGGCGAATGAGCAAATTGTTGGAATCGATTTTCGGCCCGCCAACAACGCCTTGTACGGAATCGGCAGCACCAATCGACTGTATCAAATCAACACCGAGACAGGCGCCGCATCACAAATTGGATCGCAATTTGCACTTCCATTGAACGGTTCGCAATTCGGATATGACTTCAATCCGGTGATTGATCGCAGTCGAATCGACTCGGACACCAACAAGAATTACGTGATTCACCCGGACACTGGTGGTCAAACCCAGGTCACCGACCTGTTCTTCAACTCGGGCGATCCGAATTTTGGCAAAGACCCAAACATTGTTCACATTGGTTACACAAACAGCTTTGCCGGGACCGGTTCAACACAGCTCTACGGGATCGACTCGGGTCTGGATATTCTTGTGACCCAGGCAAACTCGGCAGGAACGCTTGGCACGGTCGGTTCGCTGGGACTGGACATTACAGGCGTCGGTGGCTTTGACATTTCCGGTACATCGGGCATCGCCTACGGTGCGTTCCTGGCCAATGGAAGCTCACAGAGTTCGTTCTATTCAGTCAATCTGGTTACGGGGCAATCGACCCTGATTGGACAAATTGGTGGCGGGCTGCAGATTACCGCGTTTTCGTTGAGTGCAGTTCCTGAACCGTCCAGCCTGATCGGTTTGGCTGGTTTCGGTTTATTGGGATTCGCCGGGCGGCGTCGCCGACGTTAACTCGACCGGGAAATCCTGGCCACATTTGCCGTGGTTGTCCATTTCTGGATTTCCACGGCGCCCTGATTTTGAGCCACAACATCGGCGGTATTGCTTTCTTGATCCGCGAAGTCCGTTTATTTGTTAAAGTCCGCCACGCTTCAGTTCCGAAGAGGAACAGGGAGACAATACGCGCCCGTTTTCGGCTTGGCACTTTCCTGACGCGAGACGGCACTTCAGGAATATTCAAACATGCAATCAGGACTGGGAAAAGCATGGAGCACGTTGTTGTTCGCACTTTCGGTGGTTGTTTGCCAATGCCTATCCGCTCAACAAGCGGGCCCCGGTTTACCGGATATTCACTACGCGATTTCTGACTCGACCGTTTCCAATGACGTTTTCGCCAACGCTGGCACCTGGCCAGAGGATTCCTTTGACGGCGGAAAGTGGAGCTGCGGCGAGCAGACTTTTTTCTCCGGTCTGGACGGTTCCAAACAGCCACAGGATTTCGGTGCCAATGCCCATCTTGGCGTACAAACGCAAATCGCCTTGTCTGGACCGCTGATTCCCGAACTGGGAATCGGTTACCAAGTCGGCGGAGGCATCACCGCTGCCGCCAACGCGGTTCAAGTCTTCGAGTTGCTTGGGGAAAATTCGGGACGCGTCCAGGCATTTTCTACAGCCGGCTTGTTTCAGCGTTTCGAAAATGGATTTGCGGTCGGCGCAGTCTGGGATTATCAGTATCAGGAATCATTCGACAATTTTTCGCTGAACCAGTTTCGCATCGGGTTCAGCCAGTTCCTTGGCGACCGCGATCAGATTGGCCTGACCGTCATACTTCCGTCGTCAACTGCCAGTGCTGTCTTCAACGCCACGACGGTGAATCTCGACCCGATTGCCCAGGGCCGGTTGTTTTGGCGGCGGTTTTGGGACACCGGAACCCAGACAACCGTTTGGGGAGGACTGGCCGAAGGACACAGCGAAGAGAACGTTCTGACCGGGCCCGGCAGACCGAAAGACGAAGTGTTGTTGTTCGGCGCCGACATTCTGGCTCCGCTCAACGACTTCGTGGCGGTCTACGGCGAAGCCAACTTGATGATGCCACCGGACACCGGCGGCGTTGATGCATTCCTTGGTTTGCAATTCTGGCGCGGCGGAGGAATTGTCTCCGCGCGACGCAGACAATGGTCTCCAGTCTTGCCCGTTGCATCCAACGCCTCCTTCACGGTCGACCTGAACCGCTGATACGTTCGACCAAAAATGTCTCAGGCGTTTCAAATCAGGCTATCTTGATCAGAAACAACGACTCACAGCCTGGCTGTCCTGTTGAATTCATCTGGACTACTTCCGTTCGCAGACCGTTCGTAGCAAGACCTGAATCCGTGGTCGCGGAAACCCGAAACAACTCGGTCATCACAATTCCATTCCAGCCGGTCGCCGATACAAGTTCTGAACTGCATACCCGCGCAACGTGACTGATGGCCGCCCCGGTGTGATGCATCTGCCCGTCGATGCTGGTGACGGTGACCGGTCCGCGATGAAGGACAACACGAATGGCAAGTCCATCGGCTTGTTGCTGATCCCATTCCTTTACCAACTGCAACGCGCTCCGAACTGCAGCGTCGGCTTGTTGAAAACAGGCGGTAACTCCGTCTGCCAAACGGCTGACCACATCTCCTTCGTTGCCGCGGACCGCTTCGATTGCAATTTTCAAAAACTTGCAGCTGGATTTCAAAGCCGCTTGCTCGTCGAGTTCAGCAAACACGCCGGAGCGTCCACCCAGTCTCGCATGCATCACGCAAGATTCAGCAATACTGGTCAATTGCTCTGGCGAAACAATCTGGCCCGGCAAATACTGGCGAAATCGTTCGAGGGTAACTGCTCGCGCTGCGGTCAATGCAAGCCGGTCAGAGTGGCTCCTTTCCAGTCGTACCAAGACCCGATCCTTCGAATTGTTTTTCAGTGTCAGAATCTGATGTTCGGGTTTCAGCGTCGTCACTCGCGGCGGATCAACAACCGAAATCGTTGCACATTCTCCCGTCTTTCCCGACTGGACGAGCAACAATGCGGGCTGGATCCATTGCGGTCCGGTTACCTGATATTCGCCGGGAGCCAGAGTTAATTCCAGACTGTGTTGCTGGCCCGGTTCCAGTTGCAGTTGCGCGATGACATGGGATGCGTGAAATGGACCGCCGATACAATAGGTTCGTAAGTCGGTTTTGCGAATCTCGGGATGAACGCGAAAAACAAGTTCTACACTGGTCGCCAGGTCTACTGCAAAATCGGCCTGGCAGACCTGGCAGTTGGCGTGTCCCCGAATCATTTCGAGCGTGTCCCGAATTTCGGCCGCCACCCGGCACTTGGGACAGATAATGTCCCAGCTCAACAAAAACATTCCGGCGGGCACTCCCAGAATCGATGCGTCGATCACCTTCCGCTCGTCTCGCTCCAGTCGCCGGGCAAGGACTCGTGGCTGGATGCGCGAGACCTCGGTGTCGAAACCCGATTCCAGGAACCCGCCGAGGTCCTGAACCAGCTGCGAATCGACGCTGTGCGACAGAAGCCAATCGGCGGCCCGCCCGAACGAGGCTGTCTGGGCTGGTGTTCGTTCGACTGGTTCTTCCATCACGTTTGACGGTTTCGATGATCCCTTGTTTTTCTCCAGCTGCTCGGCGATTCGCCGATAAACCCGATCGAGTTTGCGACGGGTCATCACACCAATTTGAAACCTGGCCAGCATTTTTCCAAAAACCGATCGTGCCCGATACTCAAATCGATGAACGAGATGCGTACCTCCACCAGCCAAAGGATGCAGTTCCACATGGCTGAGCACCCACTGGAACGGTCCCGATTCGAACTCTCGAAAAATCGTCATCTCGCGATTTTCAATCCAGGTGAACGGGTGCTCACGCCAACGCATTTTCATTCCGGCAAAGTTTGCCTCGGCCATCGTCACAACGCCTTGGCCATCGCGAACTGTTTTCGTAAAAGTCGCGGGGGGCAGGCCGAGAGCGCGATTGATTCGGTCGGTGTGACTGACGTGCGGCCACATCGATTCGGGTTTCGGAACGAAGTCCCATTCAAATTGCCAGGTTCCGCTGGCTTCTTCCCCGCTCGTTCCCCGGGCGATTGCAATCGTCGCCTGGAGTGGTTGCCCAGTTTCCAGTCGTTCCAGTTCCGCAAGCAACTCCGCCGCGGTTTGATATCGGTTCTCCGGAAGTTTTTCCAGGCACCGATCGAGAATGCGGCTGAGCGCGGGGCTGATCGATCGATTGGCCAGGTGGGCAGGGCGATACCCTTCGGAGCGATGGCTGTGCGCAAGCGACACAATATCTTCGCCGGCAAACAAGTAATTCCCCGTCAACAAAAAATACATCGTCGCGCCAAGCGAATAGATATCGGCTCTCGCATCGGCGTCTCGCGTGCTTGCGAATTGTTCGGGAGGCATATAGCGCGGAGTCCCCATCACCATCAGCGAGCGGGTGATTTGCATCGATTGCGTCTGGTCCAGCATTCGGGCCAGCCCAAAATCAGACAGCCGTGCCGTTGCGATTTTCGGCGGACTATTGTTTTTCGTTTCCCCCGAGTCAAGCTGCAACAGGATATTTTCCGGTTTGACGTCGCGGTGAATCATTCCCGCCTGATGCATCGCATTGATCGCATGGGCAATGTGCCGAAAAATCATCTGCCCGGCTTGAATCGACGGAACACCGAACCTGGCAATGTATTTTCCGGCGTCCCCACCGGAAATGAATTCTCCGGCGATAAAGTGCAACCCTTCAGCCTCACCCGTTTCAATCAATCGAATGATGTACGGGCTTTGGACTTTGGCCAGCGTCAACGCTTCCTTGTGGAAGCGGCGGATCGCATCCGGCCGCAAAGACATGCTGCGGGAAAGAACTTTGAGTGCCACCGGCTCATCGTTTCCCGGACGGCGAGTCAAATAGACGGCCCCCATTCCACCCTGGCCGATTTTCTTCACAATCTCATAGCCGCCGATGCTCGAACCAGGCGTCAGGTCCATTGAAAGCGAACTGGCGAGCTCCGCGAAATCGAGGTCAGAATCGGAATAGCCCGGCGAAGTCGCCAACAACTCGGTGGCGTCGGGTTTCTTGCGAAGCGTCTCGGTTGGATCCTGCGAGCCGCGTTCCGTACTGCCCGACATTTTTCGCTGCTCCCACAAAATGGAGTTGGTGTCGAACGTACGATGGACGTCGTTGTCCGTCGAATTCCGTTGTTCTCGACGGACAACGACGTCCATCGTACAGCCCGACTCAATTACAATACTTCTTCAAGTCCAGCTCCACCAGTTCCTGATCGACTTCACCAATGTCGCTTCCGTCCAGCGTCAAGGCGATTTCGCTGCGCAACAAAGCTGTAAAGCGGTCTCGGGCCCGTTTCAGATTCTGCCGGACCCAATCGGAATTCACCTGGGTTCCCAACCGCTCCGAAAGGACTTTAGCCAACTCGCCCGAAGAGAAGTCCGGAAACTGGGTTCGGGTTTGCAGGACGATGAAAAACCGCTTACCACTTTCTGTTCCCAATTCGTTCAGTTTCATCCAGGTCTGGCGCAGGACTTCCTTTCTCCAGTTTTCACGAAACATTGAATCCAGTTCTTCCGCCTCATCCGCCCGGTTGTCCGGAATCAGGTGTTCTTCAATGGCCACGGGAACCAGTTTTTTCTTGCGGAAATGATCGATCACCTGATTTCGCAAAACGGTTTTCAGGAAGCCCCGAAACTTTCCACTGGCCGGATCGGCTGAACGAAAGTCGCCTTTGAGAAAACGGTAAGCAAAATCCTGGGCCAAATCTTCGGCCAAATGCCGGTCGCGAACCGCGTCGGTCAAATAACCCAACACGGCTCCCATGTACCGCTCCAGGACCGCTGCCTGGCCGCGCAGCGATTGCTGGGTATCGTCGGCATGGGCCGCGAAAATTTCGGACCAGACAGTCGCAATTTCATTCAGCTTCATGGAGATACTATCGAAATCGCCGGATTTGAAAAAACGGATGGAAATTCACCAAGGATGCCATCAAGGTTAAGGTCCGGGGCAAAAAATTGCAAAAAGAAACTGTCACAACAGCCAAAACACCACGTAATCAGGATGTTTGGCGATGACAA
Organism: Planctomycetota bacterium; assembly: GCA_043768885.1. Lineage (GTDB taxonomy): Bacteria > Planctomycetota > Planctomycetia > Pirellulales > Pirellulaceae > BJ22. The sequence goes on along the minus strand of JAYVKA010000417.1, from coordinate 4,510 downwards.
CGGCTTCCCGGACGGGAATCCGTTTCGGAACAGGGGAAAAGCAAAGACAGTGCAGCAACCGGCCCAGGGTTTGAATTCTTTCATTCCATTCTGTGTTTCACCGATCCGGTTCGGTTGCTGCCTGCTTTTCTGTTCGCCCCGTTTATCGCCATTTGGAAATTATTCACTCTGGAGAAAAGCTGCCATGAAAAACCGACCGTTCCGGGGAAGCCTGATTCCGCTCCTCTTTTTTGCATCCATGTTGCCAGGATTGGCCCGGGGTTCCGACCACCTCGACGCGCCGTCGATCATGATCGATGGCCGCATGGATATCAACGACACTTACATTTTTCAATCGACCGATGCTCCCAACAGTACGGCGATGATTATGACTGTAAATCCACTGGCGGGAATTCTCAGTCCAACCACGTTCAGTACTCAAACCGCATATCACTTTGACATTGATCGAAGTGGCGATGCCGTACCAGACCTGACACTGGTCGTCCGCTTTGGTGCCCTCAACCGGAACACCGGACGACAACAGGTTACGGTCCGTTACCGGTTTGGCACTTCGGACGTTCTGGCAGGAAATGGTATGACGGGCCAGGACATTCCTTTGCGCGGCGGAGGTCGCTTGCGAGCCGACTTGTTCGACGACCCGTTCTTTTTTGACCTGCTGGGATTCAAGGACGGATTCAATTTTACAGGCATGGATTTCTTTCAGGGCTTCAATGTCTCGGGCATTGTCATCGAGATGCCTCGAAATCGCGTCGCCAACTCCAATAACATTTCGCTTGTCGGACGAACATTGGTAAATGGCTTTCAGAAGGACCGAGTCGGTCGACCGGCGATCAATACCGTGCTGATTCCTTCGGCGATGAAAGACATGTTCAACCAAAGCGCTCCGAGCAAGGATTTCACCAACTACGGCATGACCGTCCAGGCGAACATCGAAGCCCTGTCCGGAGACCCCGCTTTTGCGGCCATGTTGACGATGGTGCTGCTGCCTGACGTGTTGACGTTTGACCAGTCGAGTTCTGCAGGATTTCTGAACGGACGAAAGCTGGACGACGACGTGATTGACGCCGAATTGAGTTTGCTGACCAAGGGTGTTGTCACGACGGACATGGTCGATGCGAACGATCGGATGTTTACCAGCCAGTTTCCGTTTCTGGCTCCGCCGCATTGATCCGAAAAACGCGGTACTTCCCGATTTGGCGGGCTGAAATTGCCGGATCCTTTTCGGTTTCAGCCCGCCCTTTCCCTCTCCCGACTGATTTTTGAATTCAAGTTTGATTTTATCTGGGGTTTTGCAAATGATCGCTTCTCGTTTTGGAAAATTGGTTGTTGCGATCGGATGGATGTTTGCACTGGCAGCGTTTGGCGTTTCGGTTGAGGCACAGGAATTGATTCGCCCCCGTCCCTTGAATGTATCCGCGATGATGCCTACAGACGCGGCCCGTTCTGGGAGCGATCAAAAGTCCACCCAGGAATTTATGCCCACGGCTGACGCCATACGGCTTTTTGAATCACGCATTCGCACAAACCCCAAAGACCATTTCAGCATGGTCGTCGCCGCGCAGCTCTATTTGCGGGACGGCCGTGAGAGAAGTTTGCATGCGAGTCTGGAAAAGGCCGAATCACTGCTCCGATCGGCCATCGAAATCAGCCCAACCAACCTGGGTGCCCATTCCTGGCTGATCTCCGCCCTGGTATCGCAACACAAATTCCAGGATGCCGTCACGCAATCCGATCAGGCATTGAAACTGGCTTCCGGCAATCAATTCATTTTGTCTTCCCGCGCCGACGCGCTGTTGGAATTGGGACGGGTCGATGACGCCGAAGCGATCTTCCATGAAATCGCCCAAACCGTTCGGACGCCTGGAGTCCTGGCCCGACTGGCCCGGGTCGCCGAGTTGCGGGGAAAACCCGACGACGCGGTCCGCCTGGTTGCCGAAGCACTCGAAGAATCGGTCAAGCACGAAGAGCGGGCCCAAACGACTTCCTGGTACGAATACCGGTTGGGCGTTTTGTTTTTAGACCAGGGCAAACTGGATCAGGCGGCAGAGTATTTCCAGAAAGGACTTGCCCGCAATCCGGACGATACGCGACTGGTGAACGGGCTGGCACGTGTCCGCGTTGCAGAAGGAAAACTTGCCGAAGCGCGAAAGCTCTATGAAAAATCGGTCTGGAGCGAGAACTCACCGACCGCGATGGCCGAGTACGCGGATTTGCTCCACCGAATGGGGCAAACCGCCCTGGCGGAAAAATGGCTTAACACTGCCGATGATTTGATGGTCCGCGAATCCGCCACGACGGGCACAGCCCATTTCCGGGACCGCGCCCTGTTCCTGCTGAATCACAATCGTGACGTGAACCAGGCTTTGGAACTTGCAAAAAAAGACCTGCAGATCCGACAAGACATCTTCGCCCACCAAACCCTGGCGTGGGCCTACTTCAAAACTGGCGACGCCACTGCTGCTTTGGAAGAAATCGGCAAAGCCATGACCCTCGGTACCCGCGACGCCACGATCTACTTCCACGCCTCCGAAATCGCCCGAGCCTGCAACAAACCCGATCAGGCCAGCGAGTGGTTAAACCAGGCAAAGCAAATTAACCCCTTCGCAAGTTGCCTAAAGCAGCAATAGAAGCCAACGATCACCAGGTTTCCAGGTTTGTTGGTTGCAAAGCAAAGCGCAATCAGGTCGGTAATCGGACATATGCATGATTGAGCCCATGCTAATTCAACCCACTTATACCGCTGGTTTGGGACTTGCCCTGGCAAATTCAAACTACCAATCCCGAACTTATTCAAAATTTGGTTTTTGACATTTTTGCTTCACTGCCCAAGCCCTTGTTTCACTGCGCGTTGCAAAACCGCCTGGTTCGGGAGATAATTTCCCGTTTGTCCATTCCCGAACTTTTACTATCCACAGGAGTAAGCCATGTTGATTCGCAGTCTGACGATTTTGTTTTCCATCGCGGTTTTGCTGGTTGCCGCTACTGATACCCGCGCCCAGGATCCCGACGCCATGAAGCTTTTCAAGGCCGATGTTGGTGACTGGAATTGTGAAATCCGGATGTTCGAGCCAGGCAGCGATCAGCCGCAAGTCAGCAAGGGCACCGAGACGAACAAAATGCTTGGCGACATGTGGTTGATCAGTCACTTCAAGGGCGAAATGATGGGCATGCCGTTTGAGGGTGCCAGCTTTACCGGCTACAACGCCGAAACCAAAAAGTTCCACGGTACGTGGATCGATTCAATGAGCCCATTCCCGATGGCGAACGAAGGTAATTGGGATGAAACCACCAGGACCATGACCAGCACCGGCACTGGCAAAGACCCCACAGGTGCCGAGATGAAGTACAAGATGACAATGGTGCACAAGGACGGCGCACGACATTTCACCATGTTCATGGTTGACGACGAAGACGAAACGAAAATGATGGAAATCCATTACACGCGGGCAAAAGGGGAAAGCGCCAAGGGGGAAAGCAAAGCTGCACCGGCAGGCCACGATCCCATGCACTAGTGCTTTGGCCATTTTTGACTTTGGGGTGCGCCGAGGGCCGTGAGCACCGGGTAGCGTTGAAAAACCCGGCCGCTCACGCGTCACGGCTCAAAAATCAATAGACCGATAACGTGAAACCCCAAGATTCTATCGGGACAAAACACCAGCTGGACATCGCCATTTTTTGTGAGCCGTGACGCATAAGCGGCCGGGCCCTGGGTCCTACGGACATTCAGATCAATTCGATGATTAGCGCTGCGAGCCAAATGAATCCGGCAAAGTGACCAGCATGGTTTACGATGCCCGAAACCGGGCAAAAACAGTGACCGACCGTTTGGCTGGCGTGACGCAGTACAATTACGACTGCTGTCACCTCGCTTCGATCGTCGATGCCGAAGGACAAATGACTGGATACGAGTACAATGAACTTGGTCAAAAGATCAAGGAAACCTATCCTGATCACATCCCCGGTTCGGCAGTCGGCACAACCGGCTACGGCATCGTCCAGTTCGCCTTCGACCCGGCCGGAAGAATGTTCAGAAAAACCGACCAACTCGGCGACACGGTCACGATGAACTACAACCTCGCCAGTCAAATGCATCAGCGTGATTACCGCACGCTTGCGAATTCACCGACCGGCACGATCGCCGATAGCGACACGTTTCAGTTCGATGCCGCTGGGAGAATGACGTCGGCGATTAACCAGCGCTACGTCAACGTCGTCGGCATGACCTACGATTTTGCCGGAAGACTTTCGACCGAATCACTCTCGATCGACAATCAGACTTACACGGTCACTCGCGAGTACGATCAACTCAACAGGATCAAAAAATACATCTACCCGGACAGCACCCCCGTCGAACGACTCTACACCGATCGCGGGCAATTGTCCCAAATCAAATACACCGGTTCGGTGATCGACACGCGAACTTATGATCTTGGCGGTAGACTTTCGACCAGCACTTATTCCAACGGTGCCGTCACGACTCACAACTATCGTTCGTCTGGTTCGAACAAGG
>JAYVKA010000416.1:0-2325 GCA_043768885.1 Planctomycetota bacterium | reverse complement strand
TCATTGGCCGCATGCAATTGTTCGGCATCCTGCGCCGTCAATGCGCGATTGCGAACCAATTGGTCGATGTCGGTTTCCCCAAAGCGTACAAAACCCAACCAGCGAATCAGGTGAATGTCGCGAAGAGTGCCAGGACTGCGTTTGATGTTTGGCCGCAAAAGATAGACGGTTTCACCATACTGGTTTCTCTCAAGTGCCCGCGCGGCAATGATTCCTTCGGTAACGCCGGTATAGCGTTTCTGACTGATACGCTGCAACCGGGCGAGGTAGTTTGTGAACAAGTCGATATTGCCGCCGATATACCGCGACTCGGTCAGCGACGAAAATACCTGCGGATCGTTGGTCGCCATCGTGCATGCTTCGCGGGGCGTGCGAATCGAACTGCCAACTTTCAATCCAACATCGTTAATGTCCTGGACCATGCGATGCGAGTACTGTTTCAGGAGTTCCGCTTTGACGTTGTGGAACAGAATCATCAGGTCCACGTCGGAGAAAGGAGCGAATTCGCGCCTCCCACATCCGCCATGCATCACCAGGGTCACAGCCGAATCGAGCGAAGGGCCGAGCTCTCCCAGAGCAGTGTGGTGCAGCGCCAAGACGACTGCATCCAGCAAATCGGAAAGTTCCTGAACTGTTTTCTTTCCGGGAGCACCTTCATCGTGCTTGCGTCGGATCAGCTCGCGACCTTCGGTCCACTGGCGACGGGCCGCCAAAACCGGTTCGCGAATTCCCGTTGCTGATGACATGTATTCAGTAACAACATATGCACAGGAACCGTGGTGGATACATGGCGGATCTTCCAGTTCATCGCATTGCAGGTTTAGAGGTTGCAGTGCGGCTGAAAAAAGAGTCGCCGTGCAGGATCAGGCACACGCCTAAGTCTTCCAATTGTACCCGATTGTCAAATCGCGTCGCGTCCGGTTTCGCCGGTCCGAATTCGGACAACTTCGTCGAGAATGGTGACAAAAATCTTGCCATCACCCATTTGGCCAGTCTGTGCCTTGGCGATAATCGTATCGACGACCGCACGAACGTTTTCGTCCGGGACAACCACTTCGACTTTGACCTTGGGGATAAAATCGATCGCGTACTCGTTGCCGCGATACATTTCGGTGTGGCCCTTTTGCCGCCCAAATCCCTTGACCTCGGTAATTGTCATCCCCTCGACACCGCATTCAATCAGCGACGTCTTGATGTCTTCCAGCTTGAAGTGGCGGATGATTGCTTCGATTTTCTTCATGATCGTCTATTAAAATGTGACAGCATTTTGTCCGGAGGCCGTCGTGGCAGCAACTGTTTTGAAACAGGCCAACACCCGGAATTGTTCCGCCTCACTGTAGCGGATTGCCCGCATAGTTTACAGCTGTGCCGAAGGAATCGCAACGAATTCAACGGTCAAAGCCGGTTTGTTTCATGAAGGGTGAGAACAAGCACCTTATCGCGGAATCAATGGCAATTGAATGAAGTATTACTTGCCGGCCGAATGGCCAGGCAGCCATTTCGTTTCGGTTTTTCCTTCCCGGAGATTAACCAACCTGGCAAGCACGAACAGCAAATCCGCCAACCGGTTCAAATAAACCAAATCGGACCACAACGGCGATTCGGCCGGGACTTCGTGCAGCATTGTGACAAGCGACCGTTCCGCCCGACGACAAATAGTCCGGGCCATATGCAGCACGGCACCAGCCTTGGAACCTCCGGGAAGAATAAACGCCGTCATCGCTGGCAAATCTGATTCTGCCCGGTCGATTTCCTGTTCCAGTGATTCCGTTCTGGCTGGTGGCAGTCCGGGAATTTTTTTCGATGTGCCTCCGTGAGCCGCAACATGCGAACCGACAATAAACAAATCCTGCTGGATCGATTCCAGCACGTCCTTCAATCGCGAATCAAGCCCGCAAGCAATTGCCCATCCGATACCCGCATTGGTTTCGTCCAGGTCGCCACACAACCGGATCGCCGGGTGGTCTTTTTCAACGCGACGCCCTCCAAGCAATCCCGTTTCCCCATGATCGCCCGTTTTGGTGTAGATTTTCATCAGCTGGTTTTTGAGGTAAAAGTTGGCTTGGGGAATATTTTCGCGGCAACGCTCTTCCATGATTCGCCAAACATCGATTCACTGCCAGCCCCCACTGGAATTCGTGGGCAAATCCGGCTCAGAAAAACTACATCATGGCAAAACTGGTTTCCTGCGGTCTGATCCTGTTTCGTAATCCCAACGCGCCGGAATTCCTGTTGATGAAACATCTGGACCGCTGGGATTTGCCCAAGGGCCATGTCGATCCGGGCGAAACCGAGCTGGAATGTGCGTTGCGCGAAATGGAAGAA
>JAYVKA010000415.1:0-10978 GCA_043768885.1 Planctomycetota bacterium | reverse complement strand
CGACCGGTTGACGTTCGATCAGCACGATTCATGTTGCTGGAAAACAATGACGTTGTTGCTTCGGCTTTTGCTGACAACTACGGCGTGTTTCGGGTGAGTGGCGTAGCGCCGGGGAAATACTCGGCGGTCGCTGTTAGTGCCGACGGATTGGGCTGTATCGGAATCGATGTGGTCAATGGTTCCAGTAGCGTTGTCGGTGACGAAAACGCAACAGCAATTGCGCTGGACTTCTGCCTGGCATCCGTTGATGCCACGGGCTGGTTGAACCACTTTGCGATAGAGGAAGCCTATCGACGAATCATCAGCCGACCGATGCCCAAATCCGGGGAAGACATGAACAATCTTGACATGAGCAATGCAATGTTGCTGATGGGATGTTACCAGCAAAACAACAACCGGTCCGGCATCAAGGAGCTTTTCCGGAGTATTAACGCCGCATTTGACATGGCATTCTATGGAGAGACGACAGCCTATGACGGCGTTGGCGGAGCACCGGGTTATGACGGACAGGGTTACGGAGCACCGGGTTACGGAGCACCGGGTTACGGAGCACCGGATGGATGTGGATGCGGCGGTGCGGGATGTATTCAATGCCAACCCATTTTGAGCGCACCCATATCCGGCTGTGGTTCATGCGGCGGAACCGGTTGCATCCATTGCAATCCGGCGTTTGTTCCGGCTGTTCCGCAAATGATGGGCGTTCCTGTTCCGGCATACGAAACCGGGCCGGTCATGCTGGGTCCCGGCATCAATCCGGAAATCCTTCCGCCACAAGGTTACTAAACGAACCTGGCTGATTGCCGCGAATCGACCGCGGCAATCAGGCTTTGTCGTCGTCGCCCGGCGATTCTGTTTCCGGGGCACCTGGAATTTGAAGTTGGCGGCGGGGAAACATCTCGATTTGTTCGACCAGCCGTTCCAGGTCCATCGACAACGGATCGACCAACGGCGTTTCCATGGTCGCCATTTCCGGAACTCTTGCCAGGATTTGCTGGTTCTCGACTTCTTCCGTCATTGCCGTCAGCCACGCGGGCACATCGACTCCAACGCCTGACGAATTCTCGACGAACGACTGGCATTCAGACTGCAACATTTCGAAGGCCCGTTTTGATTCTCCTTCGCCGGGAGTCTTCATCGCCTTGCCGACCAACGTCACCAGGCGGTCAATCATCATCGGCTGGACAAAACGTTCGCCCAGGTGCTGCCCGATCGACGCCATCTGCACCGAATACTTTTCGCGCAGCCGTTCCAGCATCGCCAGGTACTTGTCTGTTTCCGGACCGACCCGCTCAACCAGTGAACGGCGCCAGTCACGGGCCACGATATTCTCGTCGTTCTTGACCAGCATCTGGTGGGCCCAAACCACCGGCTTCAAGTGCCATCCCACCCGGTCATAACGCCGTTCCAGCCGCAAAAAATCCAGCAGGATATGCAACAGACTTCCCCGGTCCGATTGCGTCGTCGTGGCGTTGTAGTCCCGGTAGCGGCTGTAATTCTCAATGATCGATTCGAGGATCAGAGTCAAATAATCAACCGCCTGGCGAAACGGAATCTTTGTCCCGATTTCGCGCAACAGCCGGATCGATTCGGCGTGCTCGGCACTTTGCAACCGATACAGCCACTGATCCACGCCCTGATGCAAAATCGCCCGCACGTTCGAAAGGTTCAGAAATTCCTGGGTGAACAGATCGTCGCCGTAGCGTTTGATAAATGTCACGAGCGGCTGCCAGCGGCTGCGATCCGGAACATTTTCCAAAACGCTCAATCGCAAGGTACGGCTGTGTTCCAGCCACATGATCAGCATCGATTCGGTCAGGTCTTCCAAACACTGGAACAGCTGACGGTCCCGTTTGGTCTGACGTGTTTTTGATTTGCGGAGCGGAGCCTGATCACGTGATGCACGAATCAGCGTTTCCACCATCGCGCAATAGGCCACGCGAAAAATCTCGTCGAATTCGGTTACCGCTCCCTGGTCGGCCGGGATGTTCCGCTCCATCCGCATCGCAGTTTCGGTCAACTCGAAAGTCTCGACCAACAAACCGAGTCCCGGCAGGCTGGCCAGCAGTTCCCGAATCGCGGACTGCGTCGCCCGAAATCTTACGATGTCCTGGGGATGCCCGCCGCGCGACAACGGCACGTACAACAGACTCTGCTGCTGCAAAGTTTCATTTAACGCCGGGAAAAGATCGACGATCCGGCGCGGATTTCTGATCAACAACGCGGCATAGACCGAGATCACCGGTTGCCACTGTTTCAATTGCGGATCGACTTCGTCAATTTGCGACCGGTTCAGCACGACATTGATGGCCAGAGTACTGGCCGCAAGAAACCGGATCGCATTTTCCACTTCGACGCTGGCCGCGATGATCTGCTGGACGAGTGATTCCTTCATCAGTCGCTGCCGGTCGTACGACTGCATCGCTTCGGTATCGACGCCTCCGGAGCTGAGAGAAAACCCGTGGACCGAATCGAGCAGCCGCGACAGTTGATCGCGATTCACCAAAGCCTGTTTCATCCAGGCCTCGTAAATCTCGCGGCGTTTTTCGACAGTCTTTCGAAGCGGACTGTCGGCATCACGAATCGCAATGTCCGACGCCGATGGAACCTGAAACGTGGCTGCAATTCGCCAGTATCCGGCCAGTGACACCAGAAAATCCAGCCGCTCATTCACGCGCAGAATTTCGGCTTCCAAATCGGTATCGTCCGGTCCGTTGCCACCCTCGTGAACTTCGCCTTCGAAACCATCATCGGTTTGGTCGTGATAAACAACGCCTTCGTAAGCCGCACCCAACACGTCATCGGTCGAGTCCTCCTGGCCTTCGTCAAAGCCATTCCCTTCCTCGTCCCCCTCTTCCCAGTCATCCATCTCGCCATCGAGGATCGCCATGAACTCCGGCTGGAAGTCGGGAACTTTCCAGTACTCGTCCGCGTTGGCTTCGAGGTAATCGTGCAGTTTGCCAATCCGAACCCAGGTATCGCCAGAAACATCCGGATCGGGATCCGCCGCCATGTCGCGCTGCAGCGTTAGCCATTGCCAAAGCAAATCGTGAAAGGCATGGTCGCCCGTGTCGAGTTCGATTCGGTCAGACTGGCTTAGCCAGTGAACCAAAAGCGCTCGCGACGTTTTGAAATCCTTTCGCTCCAGCAACGCCGAAATCACCAGGGCATACGCACTTGGCGATTCAAACAGCATCGCGTGCTGGGCCCAAAACTCGATGTCTCCTGCCGCCGCCCCGCCCCGGTGCCACAGCGTCAATGCTTCGGCAACCATCCGTGAGGCGTTGTAGACATCCTCCGGATCGACACCATCGAACGACATGACTTCGTGTGCCGCGAACTTGCGCCACCAGTCGGAGATTTCGCGAAAATGTGCCTGGACTTTGCCAGCCAAATCCTGCCGGTTCGCCGCAGCCGAATCGGCCCAAACCTGCGCACAAAACTGAAACACCTGATTCATTAGCTCGACCAGGTCATCAACGCGATGATCGCGAACGGTATTTTCCGTGGCCGGGAAAAGGGCGTAGTTTCCGTCGAAGGCGATGATGCTCCACGGATCGGGCAGCGCTCCGCATTCGATTCCGCGCCGGATCAGCTCGAACAATCGCGGCAACAATTCGATCGCTGTTTCCAGTTGCTGGTTCCGCAAAGCGACCGAGGCACTGCTGAGCAAACAATCCAGTTGTGTATTGATGCGGGTCGAGGCAACTTGCACGACATCGGCCTGCTGCAATGCCGCTTCTTCGTAACCCATCCGCGCGTAAACCGCTGTCAGCCGGCTGTGAACCATCTGCCGGTCGCGATGACGGCCGAGTTGTCCGTTAATGTGTTGCCGAGCCGCACCGAAGGGTTGGTGCCGAACGCTTGCTTCGGCCAGCAAGCGGTCGCGGTGTTTTTCCGGCATCGTTCGCAGGAGCGATTCATAAAAATGGTCGCGGTACGAGGCAATCATCGGAACCAGCTGGCCCAGCGTCATCGTCGAGTCCCAGGCACCGGGCCCCCGGCCGCTGATCCCTGAACCCATTAACATCGTGCAGGCCAGAACCGCGCCAGCTTCGTACATCAGTTCGGCACGCGGAACATTCTGTTCCGTGTGGACTCGTGCCAGCATCGAATCGATCGTGATCTGGTGAATGATGAAGCGGTTGAAGTAACCTTCATTGTCCACCGTCTGCTCGTCCCACTGTCCGAAATGGTGATTCGGTCGCCGGTTGAGCGGGTGATCAAAATCCAGTGCTCGCGGATCGATCGCCAGTTCGACCAGCCGGTTGATATCGAACTGCGCCGCGCGGGCAACGTCTTCGTCACACTCGCGCAGAATCCGGATCGCCTCATCGACGATTTCCTCGTACGGCCCAACCGCCGCGCCGCAATCACGAACGTAAACGGGAACGGGCCGGACATACTCGTGGATGTAGGGCTCCATCCGTCGATCTTCCAGCACAGCCACCGGGCGATGTCCGATAAAATCGCTCAGTTTGCGCATCACCAGCGGAACCAGTTCCTGCGGATCGGCGTCCAGCGGATCGTTCCGCATGATCTGCTCGAAGACCCGTCCGATGAAGAACGGGTTGAGCAGAAAATTATCGTCCTGGTGAAACAGCAGGTCAGGATGAAACGCTTTCCAGCCAGGAAGAATGTGTTCGAAACAGAGAGACAAAACGGCTTCGGCCTGGCGGCTGTCGGAAAATGCTTTCTGCGTATCTTTCAGTTCGTCCAGCCGCAGGTGCATTCGCCGGCCAACGCGATTGGCAATGATCGCGTCGTTGTCCCCGGATGGTCCCGCCTCGATAACTTCCCGAAAAAGCTCGTTGAGCGAACGAAAAACCGACGGATCATGAGCCCCGGAGCTAAAGTTGATGTAACCGAGTAGAGGGTCGGACAACCGGTTCATGAATTTTTTTTGGCTGGCTTCGGTCGGGTTCGAACGGGGGAACCGGGTTCCGGACGTGGCCAAAACACCAACAGGATACACCTGTCGGGCAATTTGGAAGCGACCGGGTTGGCGGCGTGGCGATCCAATCGCGGCCCGCATTGTCCCGAAAACCGGCATTTCCCGCGTATTGGGAGTCCAAAATGGCTTCCGCGGTCCAGGTTTTCGGTTTGCGGCTATGGGTATCGTAAAAATACCGCCGATTTTTGTCTATGCGGTGAGATCGATAGCGTTGTTTGGGGCCACTTTTGAATAGAATGCGTAATACGGCAAAAGTCCTGACAACTTTGAACAACAACGGCAGCAGCAGCGGTCGCAATGCGGCCCCATAGATTTGCTGCCGATGGGGCTCGCCTTGCATCGCCCTGGAATTGTGCCCCGACCTGGAAATATAAGTACTGGATGGAGTGAATCAGCCCATGAAGACCCGAAACGTAATGAGCAGCCTGATTTTGTGCGGGCTCGCCAGTTGGTGGAGTTTGTCAAACTGCCAGGCACAGGAAGGACTGATTACTCCCGACCAGGCAACCCGGTCCGGTCTGGTCGTGCAATGGTTCTCGCAACTCGGCGCGACCGATGCAGAATCGATCGCCGACCTTGCTTTGGTTGTCGATGAAGACAGCGCAACGACATTCTTCAAGATCTCCGGCGGCCGATTGGGCGAAACCATTTCCGAATTCGATCTTGGCCCATTTGGAAAACCGTTTGGTGTCGAGGGTGCCAAAGAGTTCGCGGAGCTGCGCAGGGAAATCATGCAGGCAATGCTGAAGCGTGACCTGGTGGAAGAAGAAGTAAAAATCGAACAGTACACGATCCCCGAAACCACGCTCTACACCATTTCCAAAACCGGAATGCTGAACGCAGTCGATGCGGAAACCGGAAAACTGAGATGGCGCGTCGCGGTCGGTGATCGAAAATTGCCAACACTCGGCATGGGCGCCAACAAGGCCCACATCGCTGTTGTCAATGGATCGACCGTTTTTGTTCTCGACAGCCGATCTGGCAAGGTCCTCTGGGACCGGACGCTGAAGGATTCTGTTGCGGGCAGCCCGGCGGTCAACGACAAGTACATCTTCGTCCCGCTGGATAACGGACGATTGCAAACGCTGCCTTTCGAAACCCAGGGCCTGGGTCAGGCGACTTATGTTGCACTGGGACAGACCTCGAACCACTCTGCACCGATTCTCGAAGGGAGCAGTGTTGCCTGGGCGACCAGCCGCGGTGTGACAGTTGCTCCATCCAACGCAATCGGTTCCATGAGATTCCGAATTGAAACCGAGAGTGCCATTTCCAGCTCGCCAGCTTCCCGTGGCGGAATCATCTTTGTCGCATCCCAACAAGGCTTCATTTACGCGGTTTCCGAGCGGGATTCCGATTTGCTATGGCGGTATCCAACCGGCGAAAGAATTTCCCACGATCCAATTCCGCTGGGCGACGATTTGTATGTAATCACCGAAAGTAACAACCTGTTTCGGTTCGACGCGAGAACTGGTGCCGCGAAACCAGGCTGGGAACGGCCGATGCGTGACGTGGTTCAATATGTTGGTGCTGGCGAAAACCACCTGTACATTCTTGATTCGGCAGGACAACTCGTCACGATCGATCGCGAAAGCGGAACAATTTTGGGACGCGTTTCCAGCGACCTGTCGCTCCGTACATTTTCCAATCTGCAATCGGACCGGCTGTATGTCTGTCATAAGACCGGCCTGATTCAGTGTCTGCGCGAGCCCGGCAGCGATCGACCGATGTTCCATTCCGGCGAGTTTACGGAAATCGTCAAAGCTGATTCGCCGACAGACCCGAAAACCGGAACCGATGAAGGTGATGCGTCCAATCCGTTTGGCGGCGGCAGCAGCAATCCGTTTGATGGCGGCGGCACCACTACTCCGTCAACCAGCAATCCGTTTGGTGGTGAAACCAGCCCACCAGCGAATAATGATCCGTTCTCTGGCGGAGGCGCATCGGGCAACAGTCCGCCAAACAACGACCCGTTCTCGGGCGGTGGCAGCTCGAATCCACCAGCTGGCGGCGGCAACTCCGGCGCGAACGATGACCCGTTCGCTGGAGGCGGAGGAGCGGGCATGGCCGCCAACGACCCGTTCGCCGGAGGCGCAACCGGTGGCAACACCGGCGGCGCATCGGGCGCATCCGACGATCCGTTCGCTGGTGGCGGCGGAGCGAACATGGCAAATAACTCTGGAGCAGGCAACGCCACGTCAGGCGAAAAAGTAACGGTTTGGAAAGACGTCCAGGCAGTCTTCAAAAAACGCTGCGGCACTTGTCACGGCAGCCGCAATCCCAAGGGTGGCTTTGACACGTCATCCATGGCGGACCTGCTCAAGGGAGGCGACTCCGGTTCACCGATCACAACCGGTGACGCGGCAGGCAGCCGGCTTTATCAACTGATCACGCACGCCGACGAACCGAAAATGCCACCCCCAGCCAACGCCGACAAGATTCCTGACGATGAGATCGCGCTGATCGAAGCGTGGATCAACGGCGGAGCCCTCGACAAACAACCCGCCGCGGCGACCGGCAACTCCAATTCCGGCACCGACAGCAGCGACCCCTTCGCCGGCGGCAACTAAACCGGTCACCACCAGTTTGCATCCGACCAATTGGAAAACATGAACTTAAACCCCGCTGGCTTGTCTGTCGGTTCGTTTGGTTTTTGGCTAACGATGCGACATCCTTGCCCGACCCGAATCCCACTGGATTGCCCAGCGGAAGTTTCGGCCTTGGGATAACTTTCGCGGCACAGTTTTCCTTCATCTTTTTACCTCCCTATTTCTACCTCAACACTTCTTGCTGTTAAGCAACGCAAACTCCAGGCAAGTTTTGGCAAAAAATGTTTGGCGAAAGATGGAACCCTCAATCGAATGCGCCGCGCAGCCAGCGATTCAATCTTTCAACCTTGTTTGTCGCCGTGCTGTTCCCGGCAATTGAAGTGGAAATTTATGTACGAATCCTGAAAGCGCAACAGCAACGTCGCGCCAAACTCCAGCTGTTCCACCAGATTGAAGATCTACTGGTCTAAATTCGAGGTACCACTCGCAATGGTTGAACCCCACGAGTTCGCCGCAATCACACGCGACGAAAAGATCGGCTACGCAAACGACATATCACCAATCTGGTAATTCTTGAGAAGAAACACACACCCGCGCCAAATGACTTCGAGCCTTTCCCAAAACCAACTGGCCTGAATTAGCGAACCGACGGCGCTAGCCGCGGGCCTGGCTTTTGTTGTGTTTTTTTCGGAAGTGCCCGAGACTGGCGGCTTGGGCTCAGTTTTGGGATAGGCTCTTAAGCCGCAAATCCAAATACCGTGCATAGGGCAAACGCCAAACACGCCTCGACCAGCGCATCAAACTCCAATCACGATGCCTTTTTTGGTCGCAGTTCACGGTAGAGTCATCAACATTCGCTTTTCAACGACGACTGATGATGCAGTTTGGCAATTGGGTCTCCAGTTTCACAATATCTTCTTCCAGGACTTCGGAGCCCAAATACAAGAGCTTGAGCGACTTGACAGAAGCCAATGGCAAAATATCGGACAATTCCGAATCTTCGATGTACAGATTCTCCAGTGAAGCGTGGCCAGCCAATGCAGAAATATCAACAACCCGGGAGCCGGATATTCGCAATGTCTTCAGTGACCCAATTGTCGCAAGCGGTGAAATGTCGGAGACGTTGGTAAAGGAAATATCCAGTTCCTCCAGCACGGAATGATTTGTCAAGGCTGACAGGTCAGTGATTTTTGTGGCACCAAGATACAACTTCAAGATCGAGGAATTGCCTGATAGCGGCGACAGGTCGCTGACTTTCGTGCTTCCCAAATTGACGTATTCAAGGCCGCTTCTTTCTGTTTCCGGGCGCGGGGGACGATCCATGCGACCCAGATTGCAAAGATGGTTACCAAAACCAGAAACGTTCGCAGGCTGAACGACAGCCATCGGCGTTTTCGTTTTGGATTTATTGTCCTTGACATTCGTTCCACCTGGCGTACTGGTTCAAATCGGTTTCAGGCGCAGGATTGTACTTCGGCGACAGACAAAAACACTCGGGTTGGGTGGTATGCTGGAAGTCGCTTGGGCTTCGGGCCGAAACATTTCTTTTCTCAGCTTCGGCTGGAAGCCAAAGCCACAGTTCGGGCAGAAGCACCAGAAAAACCCGGTGATCGGCAGGGCTTTCCCAGCTTTCGGGTTGAATTGACGGTGTTTGTCATGAATTGACAGCAAACTCTTTCGACCGGTACTGCGTCTGTATAGACTGATTTGCACCGTTTCGGACTGGGATGGGCGGGCCAGCAAGTGGAAAGTTTTGCCATTTTTTCCATTCGTCCAGGCTTTCGGCCCGGCTGGCGCGACAGAAACCGGGACGGCGTTCGTTAACTGTATTACTGGCTGCCGCGCGATTTCGCGGCCCAACCCTGAATCTGTATCTCATGAATGCACAACTGTTTTGGAATAAGGCCTGCGGTTTCGGCAGCAGAACTGGATTTTCGCTGGCCCTGTTGGCTGGGTTGTTCGCTGTTGCTGGTACGACAAATACGGATGCCGTCGTTGCGGCAAGTCCCCAGGACGACGTCGCGAACAACCTGGCCCAAACGGCGCTGAACGCATTCAACGCCAAGGATTGGCAACACGCGGCTGGCAAGTTTCAGGAGTTGCTGGACAAACATCCCGAGTACCAGCATCGGGCACAGGCTCGCCACAATCTGGGACTGTGCCAGGTCAACCAGAACCTGTTCACCGAGGCCGCCCGGAGTTTTCAAACTGCGATCAAGGAACTGCCGGTCAATTCGACCGAAACTCTGGCCGCCGCTCATTTCTATCTGGGATTTTGTCAACTGGAACTGGGACGCGCCGCCGCGAAGACCGATGCGGCCGAATCGAACCGGATGTTGACAACAGCTTCTGCCACGTTCACAAAAGTGATCAAGGATTTTCCGGATTTCGCCAGCAATCACGAAGCACTCTTCTACCAGGGAAACGCTTTCGAAGAACTGAAGCGGAACGATGAAGCGAAACAGTCGTACGCGAAAGTCGTCATTATTCCGAACGCAACTTTTCGGCTGGACGCGTTGTTCGCCCTGGCCTGGCTGGAATCGGGGGACGGGCAACACGACAAGGCGATCGAACATTACCGGCAGTTTTTGAAACAGGGGGAAAACAATCCGGCCGTAAACGAAGTCCGCTTTCGCGCGGCCGATTCGCTTTGGAAACTCGCCATCGCGGCAGACGGTCGCGGTGACAAGGAAGCCTTCGATTCGGCAATGGCCGAAGCGTTGGAGTTGTTAACGACAGTCGAAAAGGTAGACGATTTTCCGCTACGCGACCAGGCCCTGTTCCTCTTCGCTGCAATTGCCGACAAAAAAGGGGAGCTCGAAACTTCCGCCGAAATGTTTGCCAAAGTCGCGGAGATGCCCGAATCGCCGCTGCGGTCCAAAGCGGTTTTGAATGCGGGTCTGCAATACGTTCAGGCGGCGAAACCGGAACTGGCGACCCGTTTTCTGGAAGAGGCGCTGAAAGAATCCGACGAAACGATCGCCGCGCAAGCCGCCCACGAACTTTCGCGACAACACCGCGTTGCTGGCAATCATCAAAAAGCATTCGCCATCGCGAAAGAGTGGACGGACAAGGCTTCGAACCCGGCCATGAAAGCCGACTTGTTGTTCGACCAGGCCGAAGCGGCTTTGCAGCTCCCGGCGGAAAAAGCCAAGGCGACCGACCTGTTTGCCGAAGTCGTTTCCACCGCGCCGAAATCGGCGATCGCTCCACTCGCCCTGTACAACGCGGCGTGGACCTCGATGCAATCGGCCCGGCACGACCGTGTTTTGGAAATGGCAAAACAGTTTTATCGCGACTATGCCGGACACGATTATCTGCCGTTCATGCAGGAAGTCGAAGCCGAATCGCTGATCGCAACGAACCAGTCTGAACCGGCGATCGCGGTATTGAAAAGCCTCGTTCAGAATTTTGCGGAACACAAGGAACATCCGCAGTGGTTGGTCATCCTGGCCGCCGAACAACTGCGTTCGGGCGACGC
>JAYVKA010000414.1:0-5479 GCA_043768885.1 Planctomycetota bacterium | reverse complement strand
TCGGCGTTCCGGTTGGGTCTGAACCAATCGGATCGCTTCCATTCCGGCAACCGCGGCGGCTTCGGGCAGGGCGGTTGAGAACATGTAGCTTCGACCGCGATTGCGAATCCAGTCGATCATCTTCCGGCTCCCGGCGACGAACCCACCGATGCTGCCAAGAGCCTTGCTGAGCGTTCCCACCCGAATCGTCGTCTTATGCTCGATACCCATCATTTCGGCTGATCCACGACCCGTCTCCCCAAAAACACCGGTCGCATGGGCTTCGTCCACTATCAACATGCAATCAAAATTCCGGGCAAGTTTGGCGATGGCATCGAGACAGGCGAAATCGCCGTCCATGCTGAATAGTCCATCGGTCACAATCAGTGCCCGACGAAACGAACCGCGTTGCGAAAGCAACTCTCCGAGGTTTTGCATGTCCGAATGCCGATAGACCAGGACTTTGGCACCCGACAAACGACATCCGTCAATGATACTCGCGTGATTCAAAGAATCACTCAGAACGACATCACCCGATTCACACAGACTCGTTATCGCAGAGACATTCGCGGCGAATCCCGTCGGGAAGAGCGCGACTGACTCGACTCCTTCGAATGCTGCAAGGTCTTCCTCCAGCCGTCGGTGGTAAACGCCATAACCCGAAACAAGCGGGCTCGCACCACTGCCCCACCCTTTTTCCCGAACCGCGCGTTGAACGACTTCAATCAAAGCCGGATCTGCCGCCAGACCTAGATAATCGTTCGATCCAAAATCCAGATACTGCTGCCCATCCAGTTGAATCATCCCCGAAACATGCGGGCTCTCCCGGACCCGCAATTGCCTCAGTCGATTCGTCTGTCGCAAACCATCGAGCGCAGCGTCCAGCCACTGTTCGGCCGACTCGCCATTTGTAATTTTAATCTGTGACATCGTTCGTCATTTACCCACGCAAAAAATCATTGTGTCCGACGAACCGATTGCCATTGTTTGTCCAGCCGTTTTTCGCTGACCGTGACGCTTGTTCCGAGTTGCTGCGCGAAACGGGAGACCCGAAACTCTTCGATCATCCAGCGAAACGTGGTCAACTCCGGGTCATACCAGCCCTGGGCCTGTTGATCGGTGAGGGCTTCACGATACTGCGCCATGTATCGTTCGATCAATCGCCAATTGTCGCCATCGCTTCGCGGTGGCTGGGAAGGCAGTTTTTCCAGCCGCACTCCAATGGCCTTCAGGTATCTCGGAAATTGTTTCAGCCAATTCCAGGGAACGGTTTGCAAAAAGCCCGGTTCCAACAACGATTGAAACTGGTTCCTGATATCGCCGACCGACTCGCCAAATTTTGCCGACATCGATTCCATTTTCCTGGCCGCCGATTCGGCCTCTTCGACCAGAGCCGGAAACCAGGTTGCGATCTCCTGGGTTCCGACCGAAATCGCTTCGGTAGCCCGGTTTTGCGCCTTCTCGAAATCCGGCTTGGACCGAATCAAATTGCCCTCCTCCAGCAACCCAATCCGGACCATCAGATGGCCCAAAGCCAGTTCGATCTCCGAACTTGGTACCCAACGGGAAAACCTGACCTTCAGCATTTCAATCCCAGGCAACCACGCGACCTGGGACCGCAACAGTTTTCGATTCGCGATTTGAAACAGCCGATTCAGTCCCCGTCGCGATTCCATTTCCGCAGCCGCCCATGAATCCATCAGTCGCAATCCAACCGAATCCTCCTGAGCGACTATCGCGGGAAAAGCATCGATTTGAATTTGACCCCGCCGAACCTGTATCTTTTCAGGCAACTCGTTCCAGTCCCAACTCTTCAAGCCATCCCGATTCCATTCACCCGACTCGCTGACAACGCCAGTGTTTTTTCGAAGCGGGCCCAGCTGCCGATTCAAATCGGTGATCGACCGCGCACTGGCTATCACTTCGCCGTCCGATCCGGTCACCTGGACGTTGACCATCAGGTGGGCTTCGATCCGGTCCCAGTCGAACATGTCCGGCGAAACCGGTTGGCCGGCGACCCTCGTCAACTCACGCGCCAGGCTTGCGGAAAAATTCGCGTCTCCCACCGGAATGTTCTGCAACACGCGGTCCGCAACGTCTGTCGCCGGAATCAAAAGCCGTCGAACCGGCTTGGGCAAACTTCGAATCAGCGACACCACCCGGTCCCGCATCATCTGCGGAACCAGCCAATGCATCTGTGACTGGTCCAGCTGCCCGAGTGCTTCGACCGGAATCTTGATCGACGCCCCATCGTTTTCATCGCCCGGCTCAAAGGCATACTCGACCGGAATCTCCAGTGAACCCAACTCGACCCGTGCGGGCATGTTCGCTGCCGCATCCAGTTTCCTTGAATCAACTCCCAAATCATCGACCGAAATATCCAGCCGCCGGTCCAGCCCGGGATCTTCCGCCATCAATTCACGCAACGAACGCACATCGATCGCCGTCTGGGGGAGATTTCGCAAATAGAACAACTCCAGCCGCCTCGCATCCACAATCAACTGCCGTTCCCGCAACCGTTTGGCCATGTCTCCGACCAGCTGCATCGTCTCGAGGTTCCGTTTGTGAAAGCCAAACTCATGGCGAATGTTCCCATTGACCAGCCCCTCGTCGATGAACATTTGCCGACTGGTTTCCGGATCAATCGTTCCCAAACCAACCCGCCGCCGGGTGATGACTGGTAATCCAAACAGGGACACATTCTCGTAAACCATCGCCGCGCCGCTTTTGTCACTCCAAAACGGATCGACGTGATGGTACTTCAACAAATGGCCGGCGATTGGCTCAATCCAGGCAGGATCAACAGGAGCGATCATTCGTCCGTAACGGCGGCTCGTTTCCACGATTTCGCCCGCGATGATCCAGCGCGGCCGTTTTGAGAACAGCGATGAACCCGGCCAAAGATGAAATCGAACCCCTCCCGCTCCCAAATACTCATTCGGTCGATCCAGCATCGCGACGCCCGACATGAATCCGTACAGCAAACTTTGATGGATCGAGTTCGCATTCGCTCCGCGTTTTCCCACCGGTATTTTTTGCTCGCGAATCATTCCAAGCAATTGGCGATGGACTTCCTGCCATTCATGAACCAGCCCAGGCGAAAGGAAATTCTGCTCCAGCGCCTTGCGAAGGCGGCTTCGTGACACATCGTCCCTGAGTTTGTGAATGAAGTCCCACAGCTTCAACAGCGACATGAAATCGCCAGCCTCGTCGTTGAACTTGGCGTGGGCCTCGTCGGCCGCCTGTTTTTTGTCGATCGGACGAACACGTACATCTTGCGTTTCCAGAGACGCCGCGATGACCAGCATATCCGCCACGCACTGGTTTTCTGCCGCTCCCAAAATGATCCGTCCGATTCGCGGATCAACTGGCAAATGGGCCAATTGCCGACCGATTTTCGTCAGCCGCCGATGGTCGTCCGTCGCTCCGATTTCGAACAGCGTCCCATAACCGTCGCGAATCGCTTCCGGTTGCGGCGGATCGATCAACGGAAACTGGTCGATATCCTTGACTCCAAGGTCCGCCAGTTTCAGCAAAGTCGCGGCCAGATTCGTTCGTCGAATTTCAGGAGTCGTAAAGTCCGGGCGAGATTGAAAGTCTTCTTCCGAATACAGCCGCACACAAACTCCAGGACCAACACGACCGCAACGACCGGCCCGCTGTTTGGCCGACGCCTGGGATACCGGCTCGATCGGCAATCGCTGGACTTTGCTCCGCGGAGCATACCGGCTTATCCGTGCCGTCCCCACATCGACGACGTAACGGATACCCGGAACGGTGATCGAAGACTCGGCGACGTTGGTCGCCAATACGATTCGTACACCGGAATGCGGCCGAAAAATTTCAGCTTGCTGATTGTCGGCCAATCGCCCATACAGCGGCAATACTTCGACACGATCCAGCCGCGGAATTTCGCCACCTCGCAATTTCTTGGCGACCGCGCGAATCTCGCTTTCCGTCGGAAGAAAAACGAGGATGTCGCCGGGCGATTCGGAGAGCAGCGCCGAACAACACGAAACGATCGACTGATGGCCATCGATATCGTCCTCGTGGGGAGGCTGGTACAGGATATCGACGGGAAAAGTTCGCCCTTCGACATGCACAACCGGCACGGCGACTCCTTCCCTCGAAAAATGTTCGGCAAAGCGTTCTGTATCCAACGTTGCCGAAGTAATGACGACTCGCAAGTTCGGTCGGCGGTCGATCAATTGCCGCAACCAGGCCAGAACGAAATCGACGTTCAGGCTGCGTTCATGGGCCTCATCGACAATGATCAAATCGTACTTGTCGAGAAATCGGTCCGACCTGGTTTCGGCCAGCAGGATTCCATCGGTCATGATTTTGACCAGCGTCATCGGCCCCGACTGGTCGTTAAATCGAACCTGCGAAGCGACTGCCTGACCAAGTTGTTGTCCCAGTTGATCGGCCACGCGGGCGGCAACACTTCTCGCGGCGATCCGCCTCGGCTGGGTGTGCCCAATCATTCCGCTTTGACCAAATCCGGCCTGCAGTGCGATCAGCGGAAGCTGGGTCGATTTTCCACTTCCCGTTTCGCCCGCAACGATGACGACCTGGTTTTCCCGAATCAACCGGCCAATCTCCTCGGCCCGCGCGGCAATCGGCAGCGACTGGTCCAGATTCAATTCCGGCACCGACGCCCGACGCTTGTCCAACAGCGAAACCGATTCGTCCAGCCGCCCTTTCCATCGCGCCAGGTTTTCGATCCGCTGCGAATCGGATTGCGAATCGAGTGCCCGGCGGAGCGCCTGACCCAAACGCTGCCGATCACGCTGCATGGCATGATCCAGCAACTGGAACAGGCTCTTTTCGACGGTGGATGGATCAGACATTGGAAATGGAAAACCGGTGCGGTTCGAACGTGGACTTGGTTGAACAGCGCCAGATTCTCGCTGAAATGTTGAATATAACCTGAAACAATCAGCCGGAAGGCAATAGCCTCCGATCCCTGAATCCGTTGTCCTTTGATCCGCATCATCAGCCGTAACGCGAAAGCCTCCGGTCCCGGCGTTCGCGATCGCATGGCCCGGACGCTAATAGCTTGTTGAAAAACCCGTAAACCGCAGCGAATGGTAGCGGAACGGCGCAAGCCGTCCGGTATTGCACGAACAAATCCGCAAAACGCCAAATGGCTCGCATACTACCTCCATCAATTCCAGCCGATTGGGAATCAAAGCAGATGGTATTTTGCAATCGCATGACGGCCGATCAGCCCCAAAAAGTGCAAGCTTTGCGCTTTTATTTGTGCCGGGAAAAATAAATGTTGTGCTTCATAAACATTCGTTTTCGATATCCCAAAAATCTCTTGGGAATTTTGTTGACAAGCGCCCCCCCCGCTAAATTGAGGCGATTGCCGGATTTTCGGATGCGAAGTCCTTGGAAATCCGGCAATTGGGTGACGAGCCCAGACCCCTACTGACAGGTCGAATGAATTGCGGGTGGTGAGTTTTTCCCGGACGCACACCCTGCCGTGAATCAGCAA
>JAYVKA010000413.1:0-22452 GCA_043768885.1 Planctomycetota bacterium | reverse complement strand
CAACTTGTCCGAAAACGACATCCGCGAATATGCCCGGTTGCGAAAGATCAGCGCCGGAACGCGAAGTGATCTGGGCCGTCGCTGCCGCGACACGTTCATCAGTCTCAAGAAGACCTGTCGAAAACTGGGCGTCAGCTTCCGGGCCTACTTGCATGATCGACTGACGGCCGACAACCGCATCCCCCCGCTGACTGATCTGATGCGCGCCCAAGCCAAACAAAACTCGCCACCCCACACCAAGCCGCTGACTTGTTGACAACCCCGCCCCGCACCCAAGTCTCCATCCGCCCCCCCCGATTCACCCTTCAAACGCCACGTTTCATGGCCTACCATGGGGTTATTGAGCAGTTACTGTTTTCTGATCCAGTCAAACAAAAAACTGGCAAGTCGGATCGCAAATTTCATGATGACGGAATGATCGTTTGTTCCAGGCAGGAAATCAATTTGGTTCGGAAAAACCGGTAGATTGACCGCCGAACCAGCTATTGCTTCGCGTGCCCTCGCCACGGTTCTTGCCGACCCACCGCATCTGATCGCGACCAATTATTCCTTTGTCGGAATGATTTCGCTTGCAAACAACGACTCCAGAGTCTGTCGCGGGCGGATCAGGCAGTCCTGGCCGGCGTCAATCAGGACTTCCGCCGCGAGGGGTTTGCTGTTGTAGTTGGACGACATGGTGAATCCATAGGCACCAGCGCACTCGATCACGAGAAAATCTCCGACCGATGCGGCTGGCAAATTCCGATGCTCGACGACTCCCCCTTCGGCCTGGGTAAAAATATCGCCGGATTCACAAAGAGGACCGCCGACTATCACTGGTCGCAAGTCATCCGATGATTCGGTGTCGCCTGTGGAAACGGAAATTGGGTGCCAAGCTCCGTACATGGCGGGCCGGGCAAGATTGTTGAAACCGGCATCGACCAGGTAAAACAGATTCTCACCCATTTGTTTGACGGCGCGGATTTCCGAAATCAGAAAGCCGGATTCGGCGACCGGGTATCGGCCCGGTTCGAGTTCCAACACTACGGCATGCCCAAACTGTTCGGCCAGTTTCAATCGGGCTTCGTTCCAAACCTCGTAATAACGTTGTAGATCGATCGTCTGGTCCGTGTCGCGATACGGTGTTGGAATTCCGCCACCTGCGCTGATCGATCTTAAAGGCCGATCAATCGCTTCGGCTGCTGACAACATTGCTCCGGCGACCTGCGAAAGGTGATCGAAATCGACTCCCGATCCGATATGCATGTGCAAACCGCTGATCGTAAGCGAATGTCTGTCAGCCAATCGGACACAATCAGTAATCTGTTCATGCCAGATTCCGTGTTTCGATTGCGATCCGCCGGTGTTGGTTTTGCGGCTGTGTCCGTGCCCAAATCCAGGATTGATGCGAAGCGTAATCGAGCCGCCGGGGTTGACCGCTCCCAACTGGGAAATCATGTCGGGTGAACCGACGTTGACGTGAATGTTGTGGCGGGCGATCAGGTCCAGCGCGTCCCGGTCAAAAACGTCAGCCGTATAAACGACAGGCGGGATTTCTCCCTCGAAGGCAAACCCGGCCGCTTTCGCGCGAAGAATCTCCCCCGCACTCACCGCGTCCACCAACATTCCGCACTCGCGAAGCAGCGACAAAATCGCGAGATTGGAATTCGCTTTTTGCGCATAGCGCACGATGTCAAAATGTTTCAGGCTGGCAGCGCGATCACGAATCACTGACGCATCGTAGACGAACAATGGCGTGCCATATTTTTTGGCCAGATCAGCGACAGGAATGTCGGCGATCTGGTTGATCTTCAAGCTCCGGCGAGGGCGGCTGGATTTGTTTGGGCTGGAGGTCCGTGTCGTAGCCAATTCAAGGGTTCCTGATTGATTCGCAACTGTTGCAATGTATTTATGAGCCTATCCCAGAACTGATTTGGACTCGCCGGAGCCGTCCAATACGAGCCCTACGCACAATCCGAGTCCGAAGCGCGAGCGAGTGAATTCCTGGCTGCCGAAATTCATTCGCTCGCGCCGCGGGCTTGTATTCTCGCAGTTCCACGACTGGCCCTATCGCTGAAAATCCCCGACGGAGGCGATTCTGTCAATCAGTCTGCAACGATTGAATTGACGTGGCCGTTGGAATTCTGTTCCGACAAGTCCTCGTCGATCTCCAGTTGGACCTTTTCGATGGTGCGCGCCGACGCTTTGAGGACCTTCAATCGCACGTTTTCAAAGATGATTTCCGTTCCAGGCTGGGGAACGCGGCGGAGGTGGCTGAGTATCAAACCGGAGATTGTGTCAAAGTCCCCTTTCTCCGGCAGGTCCGTCCCCATTTTGTCGTTCACCTGGTCGATCCTGATGATGCCGTCCATTCGCACTTGCCCAGGCCGAATAAGCGTGAATTCGGCAGGCTGCTCATCGTCCGTTTCATCGATGATCTCACCAACGATCTCTTCCAGGATGTCTTCGATGGTCAGCAAACCAGCGACACCTCCGTACTCGTCACAAACCATCGCCATGTGCGTTCGCTGCTGGAGAAACTGCTGAAGCATCTCGTCCAGCATCGTACTTTCCGGAACCATCAGAACGCGACGGATCAGTTTTTTCAGAGGCCGTCTTTTGGCCGGCGCGACCAACGTTTCCCGCAACAGGTCCTTGGCCAGCAAAATTCCCTGAACGTCATCCACACGATCCTCGTAAAC
Source organism: Planctomycetota bacterium (assembly GCA_043768885.1). Lineage (GTDB taxonomy): Bacteria > Planctomycetota > Planctomycetia > Pirellulales > Pirellulaceae > BJ22. Next base: position 19,771 of record JAYVKA010000413.1, on the reverse strand, counting down.
CGGAATTCGCGCCCGTCCAGATGCGACTACAAACCGGATCGCCTCGTCCCACGGCGTGCTGATGTCCAAAACATCCAGCTTGCTTCGCGGCATCATCACGCTGCAAACATCCCGTTCGTCCAGTTCCAGAACATTTTCGATCATGCCCCGTTCATCGGGCTCAAGCAGTCCATCCCGTTCGCCTTCGGAAACGATTGAGCGGATTTCGTCTTCCAGCTGTTCTTCTTCATCGTCCCCTTCTTCATCCAGGCCGGTTGCGCGTTGAAGAATCCCGGCCACGACTTCGCTCAAGACGATCATTGGCCAGGTCAGGATCGAAATGAACCACCACGTCCGCCAGGAGTAAAAAAGAAAAACCACAGCGGCATGTCGCGAAACGGCGTGCGGTATCCAGCTATTGGCCGCCAACATCGCCAGAGAAGCCAGCACCAGCGACAGACCCCACACCGCAACCATTGCCGGATCAGGGAATTCGAGTTGTACGAAACCAATCGACAGCGATGTCACGGCCAGAACCGTAGACAGCGCCCGCATCGATTCGGCGCCCTGCGTCAATCGCTCGCGATGCATAACGATGAAGCGAAACCATTCCAGTCGATGACGTCGTCGGCAAAGTTCTTCGAGTTCATGAACCGCCAGCGAATGCAGACTTCGGGCCGCAGTGGCGGACAAAACCGACAGCAACCAACCTGCCGCCGCCAGCGGAAAAAGTATCTCCGGCCTCATGGTCCTGACACCTGGTCAGATTGACGGGCATACCCCGGAAAACCGGCCAGCTCCATGTATTTCGATTCGGCCCCCCGCATCTCCGCCCGCTCCGATTCGGTGTGGTCGTCCAGGCCGATCAAATGCAGCGAGCCGTGAACCGCGTACAAAACGACTTCACCCTCGTAACCCAGACTCATCTCGTCGGCCACCCGTCGCGCCGTATCGAGACTGATAATGATCTCGCCAAACACTGCATCGGAATCGTCGTTGACATTGGGACCGCCGACGTTCATCGGATCTTGGCCCGGAAAAGTCACAACGTCGGTTGGCCAATCGTGTTGCAGAAAATCCCGGTTCAGCCTGTGAATGGTCGGGTCGTCTACAAGGGCCACGCTGATTTCCGCCCGCGGGACAGCGAACCCTTGCAACACCGATTGAACTGCAGCCGAGATTCGGGATTCAAGGGAATTGTCACTGGCGTGATCGATGACTTCGATCCGGTATCGGGGATCAGGCTTGTGATGGCTCTGGATATTTGACTCGGGCATGGTACATCGCGTTGAGCGATTTAACGAGACTGGATTCGATAATCCGGATTTGTTTGAGGGTGAGTGAACAATCGTCGAACTGGCCATCGTCCAGTTTCTTTTGCGTAATCGTACTGACGATGCTTTCGATCCGCGAAGGACCGGGTTCGCGCAGTGCGCGAGTCGCGCCTTCGATCGAATCGGCCAGCATCAATACAGCGGCCTCCGCCGATTGGGGACGCGGACCAGGGTAACGAAAACTGGAATCGCTGACCACGCCTTCGTCACCCGACGACTGGGCGGCTCGCATGTAAAAATATTCTACCACAGTTGTTCCGTGGTGTTGTTCGATCAAGTCAATGATTCGCTGGGGCAGCCGGTGTTGCCGCCCCATTTCCACTCCATCTTTGACGTGTGAAATGATGACCAGCGTACTCATTGTGGGAACCAGGTCGTCGTGACGGTTTTCGCCGCGATTCTGGTTTTCCACAAAATACTCCGGTTTTCGCATCTTTCCGATGTCGTGAAAATATGCCCCCACGCGGCAGAGCAAACCGTTGGCACCAATCGCGTCGGCTGCATTCTCGGCAATCGACGCGACATTGATGCTGTGGTTGTAAGTACCGGGAGCACGTTGCACGAGTTGTCGTAACAGCGCATGATTCGGGTCGCTCAATTCAAGCAGGCTGATATCGGTCTGAATTCCCAGCCAGCGTTCCATGAATGGCAACAACGCCGTCATCAACAATCCGGCAGCCCCTGCACCGCCGGCATACCACAAGCCGTCCATCAGCATGTCCAGGGTAAAATGCGGGGCCACGAGCAATTCGCTACACAACGCTATCGGAAATACAATTGCTGCCGTGATCAGGCCGATGTAAACCGATTTTGTGCGGCTGCGTATGGAGCGACAAAACATGGCCGCTACGCTGCCCGCCGAACCAAGGATCACAAATTCCGAAAGTTCAAATCCGTGCCCCATCGTAAATACCAGGGCTGCCAGCGCGGCCAGCATCACCGCCAGCTCGACGTGCCATGCGATCGCAACGGTCATCGCAAAGACAACGATGCCGATGATCTCCAGCCGTCCCCGCAAATCCCAGGACAGCAACCAAAGTCCGGCAATTGTGGCGGCAAACGCGACCGTAATCGCCGTGAACGCGCGAATATCTTTTAGCAATAAACGGTCGCGATGCCAAAGATATCCGGCAATCAATCCGTAGGCACATCCAAACAGCCCAAGAAAAATCATGCTGTAGATTGCGCGGTTGGTAAAACTCATCTTCGCGATCACCGCCGCATGTTCGGCCTGTAGCAGCTTGATGTCGTTTTCCGTCAACGGCTCGCGACCGCCAACCAGGGCACCTTCGCCAAAATCAACGGCCGGTTTGAGAATCCTGTCCCCACTGGCAAACTTTTTCATCCTGGTCGCCACTGCACGGGCAGCTTCGTCGGCTGCGGCACGAGACCCTTCCGCGTTCCAGACCAGCGTCCGGGACAGTTGTGGCCGAATCCAGGCAAACAACCGGTCGGCCACAAACTGCGGGTCGGAAACGTTTTCGGACTCGCGCGACAACTCTTCCCCGATTTTCTTTTTTAGTCCCTCCGAAATTTCCGGAATGCGGACCTCGGAAACCGGAACTGTTTCGGCGTCTTCGATATTTCCGCGCGGATAGACCTTGATCTCCCGCATGCTTCCCTGACCAAGTTCATGCTCCAGCGTTTCAAGCAGTCCGATTTGGTCGTACCTCAGGAACGCGCGATCCAGAGCCGCCCGGACCGATTCCAGTTTTTCATCACCAACGAGGGCCTTGCGAAACTTTTCGAGATTTTCCAAAGTCGCATCAGGCTTGTCGGATGCATCGGTTGCGGCACCGGATGGCACAGCCCAAAACGCCGGCCAGACTGTCGTTAGCGTTTCCTCAGGCGGTTTTTCCAAAACGGCAAAGGCTGCGTCAATAACGGCCTGACGAAGTTCCTGCAATAAACGCGAATCGTTTTCGTACAAACAAGAGACCTTGCCCCGCGCCGCGTCCTTGGCCTGGCGGGTTGCTTCCAGATCATCAATTTCAAAATCGACCCTCGCGTTCAAACTGCGCGGTAGATGCTGGCGAATCCGGTACGGAAACTCCGGAGCCCACCCGCCGGTCAAAACGTAGACGAACAGGGCCGCCAACCAGCAAATGCCCACGCGCAACCACAAATCGCCCCGTTCCATTAGCCGATACAGCTCGCGCCGGGCGTTTCGGGGAGCCGGTGCAATCCAACGGCCACTATTCCTCGAAGAGTTCGACATTATTCCCTGATAGACGCATGAATGTTTGATTTGGCCAATTGGCTACGAACGAACTTCAAGACTCGTCCTGCTCCTGCTCTGGCGCAACCCTGAAGATTCGGTCGCGCCGTCCATCCACAAGATCGTCCGCACCATTTTCATGATTGTTTGTTTGAGCATCATGCTTTTCGTATGCCATGACAATCTTCTGAACCAATTCGTTACGGACAATGTCCGATTCGCTCAGCCGTACAACTTTCAGCCCCTCGATGTGCCGCAATCGTCGCAAGGCGTCATGTAACCCGCTGGAAGTGTGGTGTGGCAAATCAGACTGGGATGGATCACCGGACACCACGATTTTTGATTCTGCACCCATCCGGGTCAAAAACATCTTCATCTGTGCGACGGTCGTGTTTTGGGCTTCATCCAAAATAATGAATGCCTGGTTTAATGTTCGGCCCCGCATGTAGGCCAACGGCGCGACTTCGATGACATCCTGAAGAATCAGTCGCTGGACCTGCTCGTATCCAATCATCTCGTGGATCGCGTCCAGCAACGGACGGAGGTAAGGATTGATCTTGGCTTGCAAATCGCCTGGCAAAAATCCGAGGCTCTCGCCGGCTTCCACCGCCGGACGGACGAGAACAATCTTGCGAACCTGCTGATGCTTCAGCGCTTCGACCGCCATCGCAACGGCGAGGTACGTTTTTCCTGTCCCCGCCGGACCAACCGCAAACACAATGTCATTGGCACGCATCGCGTCCAGATAATCCGCCTGTCCCTGGGTCTTCGGACGAATCTCCATGCCGGTTTGCAGAACGTCCACGCTGCTGGTCAGCCGCGGTGCGATTGGCGTTCCAGAAACGCGAGCGAGTGTTTCTTCGAAAAGTTCCGGAGTCAGCGCACCACGTTGGCGAATGATCGTTGTCAATTCTTCGATGGCCAGCGTCGCCTGGGAAACCGCCGGCTCCTCACCCACAATGCGGACTTGTCCGTTGCGAAGCGTGATGTTGACCTGAAAAAAGTCCCGCAGCTTGCGAAGGTGCTGGTCTTTGGCTCCGAACAGGGGCAAAACCAGAGCTGGTTCTATGAACGGGATTGTGGCTTCGGTCATCAAGGAAAAAACATGAGGGCTTTTTTGAAGTTCCTGAATCAGCCTTTCAACGCTTGTCGCATTCGGCCGAATCAGTAACTGGTGGATGGCAAATTATAGCTGACTTGGGCTATCCGCGGGACGCCGAAATCCGCGAGGTACCCAGACATGACACCAAAAACCGGTTTCCGTTCGCATTTTCCCATTCCAAAGGGCTACGCAATTCCGACCAGAACATTTAACCTGAATTCCCGGCAAATCCCCAACCGGCATGACACGTGGCAGAATCTGGCGGGGCAGGTACCTGTCGTGTCCGAATTTCGATTGACTTGCATGGTATGAAGCCTGTCAAAAACAGGACAAGGCTCTGGTCGAGTCCCTGACCATAGTTATGCTGGAACTGGCACAACCAACTTGCGGAGTTTTTTGCCAATTGAGTCGGTTCATTTTTCATAACCCGAAGCGTAAGCGAGGATCGTTGCTCCGCCTCGCTTACGCTTCGGGTTATGAGGGTGTGTCAACCATTCCGTATCCGGTATCGCGTTTTTTGTAATCAGAAATGCAAAATGGAATTTGATTCGGAGCGAAACAACCAGGCACTCTATTCCCCCCTGGTTGTTGGCAGAAATGGACGATTGTTGCTTGGTGTTTGCACGACGTTGTTTCTGATTGCTGTTACAGGTGCAATTGCCGCTCGGGTTGTTCGGAATTATCAGGACCCCGGTAAATTTCAGGATGCACATCAGGGCTACTGCGATTTTCACAACGGTGTCTATTATCCGTCACAGGCTTTGGGGGAAGGGGTTAGCCCCTACGGGCAAAAATATGCGTTGAACTATCCCGTCGAGCGGTCGATACCTGCGTTTGCTCCTGCTGTTCTGATGCTCCACTGGCCACTGACATTGGTCGATCTTCGCACTGCGGAGGTGCTGTATTACGGGCTAATGGTATTGATGTTGCTTTTGATTTCGTGGATGTCGCTTCGGGCCGCCGCGTGGTCCCGAGCCTGGTGGCTGGTCGCGGGAGTGGCTGGAGTATTGGGTGCTTCGCGAGCCGGATACGGAACGTTGTTCACGGGCTACTTCACGTTTGAACTTGTGATCGGGACTCTTCTGGCGGTGTTTGCTGGTCATCGAACGTTCTCCGGCGGGATCGGATTTGCTTTGGCATCGATCAAGCCGACATCCGGAATTCCGCTGGCCATCATGATGTTGGCGAGAGGCCAATGGCGAGCGGTGGCAAATGGCTCCGCGATCATCGTGGTTGCGAGTCTGATGGCGATCGGCTGGTTGTTAATGAATGATGGATCCAACAGTTTCATCGAACAGTTCCAGGCGGCACAGCAGGAACATCGAACGGACCCGAACGAGTTGCCGGTCAACACCTGGACTCGTGTAGACATCCTGGCCGTGGTTGCCAAATGGACCGACTGGAGGCCAGACGATTTCCAGCATTTGCTCGGAATGCTACCGTTGATCGCGTTGCCGTTCCTGGCCGTCTGGCTGGCGGAGGGCCGAAAAAGATTGAGCGACCGTTCGCCGGAACAGGCTGGTCCAACGTCGGCAGTCGTTTTATTGGCAGTGCTATCGACGCTTTATCATCACCATTACGATCTGGTGATATTGGTGCCAATTGTCCTCGCGGCCTGGGGAGGCACTTGTGGCTGGAATCGTTTTCCCGTTTCCCGCTGGTTCGTCGGATTCCTGTGCCTGTTGCCGATCATCAACTATGCGACGTCCAATTTTGTTCTCGGGAAACTGTCACTGCCAATTTTCTGGGTGCAGATTTTCACCTCCATCAACGGTGTCATGCTGGGGCTTGCATTGGCGACCACAACCGGGATGCTGCTGTTGCGAAGCCGATCAGGCGATTCCGGGTGAATCGGGCAAAATGTTTTGCCAGTTTGAATCCGCGCAGAAAAACGCCCGCAGGAAACCGGGGTCTCGCGTACGGGCTGCTGCGATGTCTTTTATTCGGCGACCGACTATCGTCGGGTGCGGGTGGAGTTGCGGGCCGCTTTTTGTTCGTTGGCTTCGCGCTGAAGTTTCATCTCGGGGCCTTTGGGGAAATACTGAAGGTCGTCCCCCATGTAGTGCGCGCTGGGCAGGGTTTGGCCAGCGATACTCGACTGGCATCCTGAGCTGACGATGGAGCCAACGGTGAGCAGGCCGACAACGGCAATTGTGTGAACAATATTTTGGCTGCGAAATTTCATCGGAATATTTGCTCCGGTGGCCTGTTGCCAATTGCAATGGAATCAGCCTGCATCGAGGCTGGAATAAACGCTACAGGGATTATCGGCCGCATAATTGCCAGACTTTGACTTTCTGGCCGAAAAGCCCTCGCAATCTTTTTCGGACAAACGAAAACAGCCACCAAATTGAATAACCGCTGGCAAAAAAGTGCTGTCGCCTCCCGTTCCGGCTAGAATACAAACTGGCGGAATTCGGTCCGGTTGCTGTACAACAACGACGTTACTCATCGTTCGACACATTCGGGTTTTCATTCGCCCCAAATTTCAGGTCGCTGCCATCAGGGGACAGACAGCACGACCAGAATCAGAGGATCAGGCATGTTCGTTTCGGGAAATTTCTTCGGTCGCGTTGTGATTGTGACCGGCAGCATCTTGTTTGCCATCGTTTGCCAATCAGCCAGCGGCCAGGTAATCGGCCAGCAATTGCAAACCGGCCGACTGCCGGACAGCGATTATTATCTGGCGTTCGGTCAATATTACCGGGGCGAATATTTCCAGGCCGCCAAGGACTTTTCGCGGGGAGGCCAATCGGCAATGAAGGCCGGTTCGACCCGTTTCCTCGATTCGTGTTGTTATTGGACGATGTATGGTGAATGCCTTTTTCAGGTTGGCAAATACGCGGAAGCAATTACGGAATACGAACGGGCCATCGCGTTGTATGTTCAATACACAAACGACGACTGGCAGTCTCGCGTAACCCAGCCTCCGATCATCAACGCCGATGTTGCTGCGGTCCAGCGCTCCCAAGTCAACTGGTATGCACCCCAGCGTAACGTTTCTATCCCCTTGATGCCCGATTCGATGTCGATGTTGCTCGGCCGGCTGGATGCAGCCTTGGCTTTGCAGGTTGGCGGAGCTGTTGCGGCTCCCGAAGTTCGACAGGTCGATGCGATTGAGTTTATGCGGGTAACCGCGATTGCTCTGCAACGTCGTCGCTGGATCAAGGGTGGTGTCTGTCAATACGATGCGTTCTCGCGCACGATCCTCGATTCCTTGCAAAAGGCCGGAACGGCTGACGCATCGATTCTGAGCAAATGCAACCTGGTCTTGCTCGGATTGGCGCTGGCCGGAAACGGGGAACTGGACCGGGCCCGCGATGTGTTGGCGAACAGTCTGCAATTCGGCGGCGGTATGGACCATCCGCTGACTTCGATTGCATTGCTTGAGCTGGCGCGGATTTGTTACGAGGCGAATGACATTGCGAGAGCTGCCTCTCTGGCCGCAGAAGCGTCTTTTGTGGCGGGTGTTTTCTATCAATACGATATCGTCGAGCAGGCTCTGGCTCTCGGAACCGAGATTCACCTTCGCACGAACAGGTCCGTATACCCTCCGTTGGAGAAAGCCATTGTCTGGGCGGGCCGGGACCGGGTTTATTTGACCCAGGTTTCGCTGGCGATTCGGATGGCTGATTGCCTCGCGGAATCGGGTGCAACGGATGCCTCGTTGAAATTACTGGATGAAACGCAGCGATCGGCCGGACGAACTGACATTCTTCGCGGTCCACTTTCCGGACGACTTGGATATCTGCGTGCCGTCAATCAGTTCTATTCTGGCAACTTCGATGTCGGCCGAAAGACGTTGCTGGAATCACTGGGCAATTTCGCCAATGGTTCGCGTTGGCTTTACCAGTTGTCACTGGTCAACAGCCTCGTGGCGACCGGCAGCGGAATCACTTCGCGACAGGCTGACACGTTGTACGGATTGCTGCTGGGTGACCCACAGGAAATCCATTGGCGTAGTGATCCGATTGAGGCGATGAGCTATCTGGCCTCGCCGCACGTGCCGTCAATCGAAGCGTGGCTGGAGATTGCCATTGAAAATAAAAACTACGATCGGGCCATCGAAATTGCCGAGCTGCTTCGGCGTCACAGGTTTTTTGCGTCGCTTCCCATGTCGGGTCGATTGATGTCGATGCGCTGGGTCATGCACGCGCCGGACTATGCGATGGATGAAAAGGCCCGGGCCCAGCGAGCGGATTTTATGACCCGCAATCCGGTTTATGCTGACCTGACTGCCAACGCGACTCGCGTGCGGCAAGCGTTGTTGGCAATACCGCTTCAACCGGATGCAGAATCCGACCGGGAGAAGGAACAACGTGATTTGTTTGTCGAACTGATGCAGACGAGTACACGCCAGGAATCGCTGCTGGCCAGTTTTTCGCTGCGGCGCGAACCGGCCAACATGATTTTTCCCCAGCAGCCTGACCTCAGTATCGTTCGCAGCGCCATGTCCGGGGACGTCACAATTCTTTATGTCGCCGCCACGGAACGGGCTCACTGGATTTTCGAAGTCGGTAGCCGTGGCACCAAACTGTTGGCCCGGCATTCCAACAAGGAGGTGGCCAATTTTGTAAACAAGATCATGCGCGAAACTTCACTCGCCGAAAAACAGCTGACCGTCGAGCAACTGCAAAATGTCGAGTGGCGAAAAACCGTCCTGGAGCTGACCGCGAAATTCGTTCCCGAGTTCAATACTGGAAACCTGTCACGCGAGACTGGTTTGGTTGTTATTCCCGACGGCTATCTTTGGTATCTGCCTTTTGAAGTCCTGCTGTTCGGGGCCGATGCGGATTCGGCGACGATGCTGGGTGAGAAAGTTCCGCTTCGCTATTCGCCGACTCTTGCGATGGCAATCAACGTTGGCGGCAACTGGAAAAAAGCGAATCGCGTCGCAGTCTTTCCCGGCCGAATGGACAACAGTCTTGAACCGGCACTTTCAGATCCGGTCGCGAAAGAGATTACGGACCGATCAACCGATACGGGAACGTGGGCCGAAGGGTTGATGATTCCGGGTAGTCTGCTGGGAAACGTCGCGGACCAGTTCGTCGTTTTGACGCAAATGGAAATGCCGAAACAGGGCGGGCCGTTTGCAATGCTGCCGGTGCAAAAGGACGTCGGTCGAAGTGGAAACAACCTGGCGGCGTGGTTGGCACTGCCCATGGAAGGCCCCGATTCGATCCTGATGCCGGCATACGACAGCAACGGGAGTCTGGGAATTCGGTCGGATGCCGATGGCTCGGACATGTTCCTGACGACCATGGGATTGATGGCGTCGGGGACCCGCACGGTCATGATCAGCCGCTGGCCAACTCGCGGCCAATCAACGCTCACGATCACGAACAGGTTCCAGGAAAATTTGTCAAAAATGCCTGCGGCCAACGCAATTTTTGAGGCACAAAAGTGGATGCGGGAGCAAAAGCCCGATCTGACATTGGAGCCCCGGGTCAAGAAAAATCCAAAACCCCTTGAATTGACTGCCACACACCCATTTTTCTGGGCAGGTTACATGGCGATGGAAATCCCGGTTTCCGATCCTCCCAAGCTGCCCGACCCCGCAGAAGAAGGGGCCGTCGAAGTTCCCGCCGCCGAAAAAGCGGATGGCGGTGACAAGGCCGTTGAAATGGACGACGAGAAAGTGGATGGCGAAAAGAAAGACGACGAAAAGAAAGACGGTGATGGAGGCGAAAAAGAAACCGGCAAGGCAGAAGGAGGCGACGGCACCGGAGGTGACGGCTATTGAGCCAACCGACCCCGCGTTGCCATCACGAGTTCCAGAGTCACGAGTTCGCGTCGCCAATCGCGAGCCTGCCAATGCTGACGGCGAATTTGTTTTGTACTGGATGATCGCCAACCGGCGAACCAGCCACAATTTCTCACTCGATCGGGCGATTGAATGGGCGACGTTTCTCGGAAAGCCACTTGTCGTTTTCGAGGCACTTCGCGCCGGTTACCAATGGGCCAGTGATCGAATTCACGCATTCGTGATTCAGGGGATGCTGGACAATCGCCGTGCATTTGCAAAATCTCCGATCAGCTATTGGCCGTACCTGGAACCGAAACATGGAGATGGTTCTGGAGCGATCCGCGAACTCGCAAGGCGAAGTGCCGTTGTTGTGAGTGACGATTTCCCCTGTTTCTTTTTGCCCCGCATGACCGAGTCGGCCATGCGACAGATTCCGGTCCGATTCGAACTGATCGATTCCAACGGTTTGTACCCGATGCGGGACACGTCTCGCGTTTTCTCCCGCGCAGTGGACTTCCGCCGACACCTTCAAAAAAACCTGTTGCCGCACCTCGCCGACCAACCGGTGCCTGAGCCGCTGAAACGGCTTCGATTGAAACCTCTGGAGTCAATGGTTCCGAAGTTTGTTCGATTGTGGCCGGCAGCAGATCTCGACGCCTTCGAAAAATCGCTCGATGGATTGTCCGAATTCAAGATCGATCATTCGGTCCGACCAGTTTCCTATTCGGGTGGATCAGTCGCGGCAGAGGGGCAATTGAATCTGTTTCTGAAGAATGGTTTGAACCTGTACCATGCAGACCGCAATCAGCCGGAACTGCAGATTGCCAGCGGGTTGTCCCCGTGGCTACACTTCGGCCATATCTCCGCCCATCAGGTTTTTGGCGCGGTGACCAAATCGTGTGGATGGACTCCGGATGACACGGCAGAGAAGGCAACGGCCAGCAAATCGGGTTGGTGGGGCGCGACGGAGCCAGTCGAAGCTTTTCTGGATGAACTCGTCACGTGGCGCGAGCTCGGTTTCAACATGTGCGCCCTGACCGACAACTACGATCAATACGAATCGCTCCCTCAATGGGCGCGAAAAACGCTGGCCGATCACGCCGACGACCCACGACCTTTCCATTATTCAATGGAAGAGCTGGAGTATTCCCAAACACATGACGAACTGTGGAACGCCGCGCAGGTTCAGCTGGTTCGCGAAGGCCGCATTCACAACTATTTGCGGATGTTATGGGGCAAGAAAATTTTCGAGTGGTCGCCGTCTCCGCAATCCGCTTTGCAATCGCTGATTCACCTTAACAACAAATACGCCACCGACGGCCGCAATCCAAATTCCTACAGCGGCATTTTCTGGGTCCTCGGCCGTTACGATCGTGCCTGGGGCCCCGAGCGCCCAATCTATGGAAAAATCCGCTACATGACCAGCGAAAACACAGCCCGAAAGGTCCGCGTCAAGCAGTACATCTCGAAGTATCGGTCGGGCGAATCAAGCCAGGCCGAGTGAATCAGGGAATTGACGTTACAATCGTCTTTTTGATTTTACAATCGGAAATTCATGGCTGACGTGCTGGAAAAAATTGTTGCTCACAAGCGGGTGGAAATCGCGCAGGCCAAGGGGCCGGTTTCGCTGGTTGAGCTGGAGCGCGAGGTGCCGGACGCACCACCGGTGGTCGAATTCGCGGCGACGATCGGAACGATCCGAAGATCAGTCTGATTGCCGAGGTGAAACGGGTCAGTCCTTCCGCCGGTTTGATTCGCGAAGATTTTGATCCGGTCGCGATTGCGAAGACTTATGCTGCGGCCGGTGCGACTTGCGTCAGCGTTCTTACCGACGAACACTTTTTCCGGGGTCATCTGGATTTCCTGCGGGCGATTCGTGCTGTGATCGACATCCCGTTACGGCGATAGGATCTTGTAATGGACGAGTATCAGGTAGTCGATGCCCGAGTCGTGGGAGGAACTTCTAGAACCAGCAAGCCCAAGCCATTTGGGGTTGCCATGCTTTCCAGTCCCCTTGGTTGTCCCCGCCCCACTATTGATCAGATGGCGTGAACTCTATTCCACCCCATTTCTTTTTGAGCCCGTCCGCCAGTGAAGGCTTGTTGGATGAACGGTGATCTGAATTTACGGCCATGATCGCCAGGCTTGGTCGCAGATATTTCGGCCGATCCGCAATCAACCGGGATGCAGTTGCCCTCAATTCAGGTTCAAGCAGATCAATCTGTTTCCGAACCATCTCCTCTTCGATCAACAGCATCCGGGCTTCAAATTCGTCAAGCTTTCTCCGGATAAAATCCATCGCTTTTGCCTGCAGCTGTTTGTTCAAAACCTGAATATCGCCGACCAGACCAAGTCGTTTTGTCAACAGCACAAGCTCGTATTCTGTGATGAAATCACGTTGGAAAGGGAACAGCGTTTCCCGAAAAATATCGTCCAGCCATTTCAAATGCGCTTCATCGAATTCGGCAACGGTTGCCTTTCGTGCGCTCATTTTTGAATCTAGCTGGTTCAATTCCTCGAACTCCACCAACAAACTAGCGACCTGTTCCCGGGTAAGTTCAATTTCACAGGTTCCATCCCGCTGGAAATCAAACATGTGCCGCCGCAAACCAGCCTCCATTTTGATAACAACAACGCTACTGTTGTCGTTGTATTGAATTTGAAATTCACCATCTTTCCCGATTTCAAAATGAAATGTTTTGGACATTGCTTCGGAATACTTTTCGTTCCCCTGTTTGTCGAACACAGCCGAAATCTCATCCAGGATTTTTGAATTCTCCGGGGCGACCATGATCAGGGTTTGCTCGGACCAAAAAGGGGCTTTCCAATTCAGCTTTTTCGCGTCGCCGAACTGCACAAGTTCCGGTAAATCGAAATCGGCAATCAGTCCCTCCAAAATCGAATCCAAAGTGCTTTGCCAGGAGTCCGCCCCTTGTTTTGATGCTTCATCCCAAAGGGCCTTTTCCGCCGCAAGTAGTCGCTCGTCCGCGTGATATCCGGTTGCCAAAAACAATTCTTGATGAAACGCCTCGCAAAATTTGACAATCCCAAAGTTTCGCAGAACCACATACCGTCGAATTTCTTTCAGTTGCACCCGTTGGGACTCGCTCAAGCATTCCAGGATTTCCTGTTCGGCTTTGGCGAATCCCGTCCTTAACTCGTCAGAGACAGATGGTTTGCCTCCCGCCATTTTGGCCGACAATAGAGCGTTAAAATATTGATGCCTGGCCGAAGTGTTTGCCGCAGTTGCCGATTTCGTTTTTTGCACAGCAACGGGTGTCAATTTTAACTCTTTTTGCACCGCTTCCGAACTCAGAAAGTCGGCCTCAGTCCAACCTCGAGGATAGCTACCAATACCTCCGCAAACATCTCCCTTCGAGTCAAAACTCAATTGGACTCGTGGCAAGAAAATGACCTCGATTTCCCCGTTGACGGAGTCCCGCGTTTTCGATTGTTCGTTGAGACCAAACCCATCCTGATTCGACCGGGCTGTTGCATTCACAATAAGCCCGCTATCGATCATTGCAACAAATAGTACGATCCATTTGTGTGCATGCATTATCCAATCGGCCATCCCGCTTTCTCCCTTCCGAAAGGTGCCATTGCCAATCTCCATGATGGTGTGATCCTCACTGCCACTTCCCTGGTTCTAACCACGTTGGGACTACGCTCCAGGTTCTCGCAAGTCGCTATTTGCCGACTTCGCGTTCAAGATCAACCGGGGCGGCGCTGGGCTTTGGCCAGACAAATGGCAACATCGATCGCTCTTCTGGACGCCTGTTTTCAATCGCATCCACCAATTTTTCCATCGCGGCGGGGGTCAATATGGACGAGGCAGGAAGCCAAGTCGATTGTATTCGATTTCGTGTATCAGCAATTGTCCAACCGTCACCGCCCAATTGAAGTGCCAAATCCGTGTCGTCACATGCCAGCCTTACTTCGTCGGCGCTCCAGAAAATACAACGTTTGGGAAATTCATCACCACTGGCAAAAATTCCCCTGGTTCTTTTCGGGAAGAAGACTCCGTCAGCGATTTCGACAAATTCATCGACATGGAACTTGGCTGACGCAATTTCCGTGCCCAATGAAAAAAAAGAAACCATGCAGCCATGTTCCAAATCAAAATCAACTTTCACCATGTCCTGTCCCATTAACCCGACCACTTTCGCAATCGAGCCATCCAGGGATACAGTCAATTTCATCGAATCTGGCGGATCGACCAGCCAATTCAACGGATCTGTATACTTTCCACCCGCAACGACACCCAAACCCCGAAATGGATTGAACATTTCAGTCGGCACGAAATCGTCCCGTCGTCCAATTTCGCCGGAACCTGTCATGGCGTTCAGCCGCAATACAGATTTGTTGGACTTGTAGATTACATGGGCACCAGGAAACGGAGCTGTAAAACGTTTTAGAGTGCCATCGTCCTTGAAAGGCTGCATTCTAAAGGTGTCGCCAACATCGATGATCAATGCTGAGTCTCGATCCTTGCGGAGAATTCGCCCCGAAGCGTTTCCCTGCAATTCACCCTCTGCCGCGACCAACTGTTCGCTGTTGGCCACAACACAAACTCGGGCGGAAAAGCGACAGTCGTAGTGCAATAGCCGGGCATCATGCTTGAAATGCTCCACGATCAGCGTATCTACGTTGATGTCGTCCGCAGCGACTGGTCTTTCTTGACCGCCAATCCAATGCGGAATATGAAATTGGCCCACGCAAGTGATTGCCAATGCGACAAGGATCTGCGAAGCACTCGACGTGCGGAATTGCAACAACATTTCAGACACCATGGAGGACATACAAAACCCATTGACGACGACAACTGACTCGTAAACGGCTGGAATCGGATTGGCAAGGCTTCGAAATGGGGTTTCTGAATTGCCCGTTTTACGTTCCGTGCGCCTTACACTCGCCTCCAACGACAACCTGAAAAATGCCACACGGGTTTTGGCAATTGTCGGTTGTTCCACCCGGGATGCGGTACTCAAGTACCATGCAAATTATGCCACCTCCAGGGGGCGCGCTACGGCATTGATTGCTGAGGCGTTCAACACAGAAGCCGACCGGAACGGACGCGATCGTCTTCTCGAAGTTACAGCCATTGGGTCCATTGACAGGAACGCATTCTGCAACTCCACGGCAGTAATTCAAGTTATCACACTCCATGTTGTTGTTTACGGTTGGTTCTACAGTACCTCCATTTCCGTCCACGGTTCCCCCGGTTCCGGGGTTGTCCAAAGTGACAAGAACAACCGTTGGTGGTGCAGGTGGACCGGGGACAGGTTGACCAAAAACGATGCCTGTTCCTGTTCCAAGAACCAATGCGAGTAACATTGAGGTAGTCAAGAAGCCTTTGAATGCTGACATTTGTTTCCCTTAAGATCAGTACCTTACAATTGCGATCTGAACAGACACAACGCCTATTCCATCGATCGTGAAATCAACACTGCTGCGGATCAATCCGCGTCCTTCGGCAGGATTCCAATGAATCCGGTATTCCGCTCCAAGCTCTGAAATTTCCTGACGAGCAACTTCCAGGAGTTGCTTGTCAAATTCCACTGCTGATATGGCGAGCGGTTTGCCATCTTGCCGTGACACCAGAACTGTTCCGTCAGTTCGATTCCTTGTCAATACAATCGTCCCGGGAGACGCGACGACCAGTTTTCGCTCTTCAAAAGTCGTGGATATTTCCACCGCGCTTTTTCCGGCAACACCAAGATCAAAGTCAATCGAAACAACCGTCGGCAGTGTAGACGAGCGGCCCAGCTCGCCTTTCACAATCAGTCTTCCATCCAGGCAAAGCACCGGGTAATCCGGCCCAAATGGACTTGTTGCTGACTTGGCATCATTGAGTACGATATCGACTGAAACGCCTTTCGAGGTTCGGAATTCGTTCGGAGCAAGGGAATCGCTCAAGCGGGACAGTTCTTGGGTGGATGCGCTGGAAATCCGAATAGGGATTTCTCCGACAAAATGGCGTGCGTCGCCTTCGGGAACAACTTCAATTGGTCCCGCGTCATGAAGGCTTAGATGTGATCCCTTATCAGGAATTACACTAACTGGCGGATAATAATGCACTGTTCGCCTAAACAGTATTGAATTGCCATTGGCCAAAAAAACAGAAACCTCAATGGACTTTGCTTTTGGAAAGTTCTTGCTCGTCACCTTGAATTTTGTATCGAGGCGGAATCCCTCCAACTGGTCGTCGCCAATTGTCGCGGCTGTACAACCGCAACTCGAGGCAACGCTGGCCACTTCGAGTGTTGATTGTTCTCCGTCGGCCTCGATTGAAACTTGCGTTGACGTGTCGAGCGAATGGAAGTCAACCCCGCAAACAACCAACTCAGGCAGATCAACAACGGTAGCCTTGGCCACAACGACGCGTTTTTCGTCGCCACGTGAATCTGCTATTTTGTAGTAAAGTTGGTCAGTTACTACGGCATTGTCTGCGATTGATTTCCCGGTACCAATTTGTTGTGCGGATAGGTATTCCCCTGGAGGCTCTTCATTTAAAACATGCCACGGGGAGATTGGATTCAACGACAAGGTAATCCACAACAACCCAATCCAATAGAAATCGACCCACGTCATGGCGAAAACGCCGATACGAACAGGACAGGAACTGGAATCGCGACACTGGGTGCCAACCCCTGTTGGCCAGCGGCCAACTTTGGGGGCTTGTTGATTCACGAGAGGGTGTGCGTCCGGGAAAAACTCACCACCCGCAATTCATTCGACCTGTCACAGAAAGGTCTGGGCTCGTCACCCAAAGCCGGATTTCCGTGGTTTTTACCCCCGAATCATCCGACAACGAAGTGATCCTACGGAACCGGGAACCGCTTTGCAATCGTCAATCCCTGGATTTCATTCATTCATTGCGAATCTGCGGAAAAACTGCATTTTGGCGGATGAATTGACGATCTGAGCATGAACTCCATCCGTACAAAAGAGTTTCATCACGGCCAACGGGACACTTGGTCCAGAGCGTGGATGCGAGAAATTCCGATAGTCAAGTCCTTTGGGACTGTGATCGAGGCAAACCATTGAAAAATGCGGTCTGACCCTTTCCTTTCCCAGGAACTTCTCAGGTACTTGCGGGGTCACCAATTGGTCAGTTTCCCTTTTTCAACCGGCCGCCAGGCTAGAGCTTTGTCAATCTCAAGAGTCAAGTGGGACCCGAGGTACGATGGACGTCCTCGTTCGTCCAATCCTGCGAGTCTCGACGGACGAGGACGTCCGTCGTACTCTGAAATCAAATGTTGACGCACTACTAAAGTTCTGGTGGAATCAAGGCGAGTTTCCAATATTTGTCACTCTCGTCAATCATTTCTTGAATTGCAGGCGCCGATCCATGGTTGATGTGTTGAAAACAATCGTTGCTCACAAGCTGGTCGAGATCGCGGCGGCCAAAGAGCGATGCTCATTGGCTGAGCTGGAACGGCAGTTGACGGGCGCTTCTCCGGTTATGGATTTCGCGGCGGCGATCCGGAACGATCCGAAGATCAGTCTGATAGCGGAAGTGAAACGGGCCAGCCCTTCCGCCGGTTTGATCCGTGAGGACTTTGATCCGGTCGCGATTGCGCGGACGTATGCCTCGGCTGGAGCGACTTGCATCAGTGTCTTGACCGACGAACATTTTTTTCAGGGGCATTTGGATTTCCTGCGGGCGATTCGCGCGGCGGTCAATGTTCCGCTGTTGCGAAAAGATTTTGTGCTGGACGAGTATCAGGTGGTCCAAGCCAGGGTTGCTGGTGCCGACGCGGTTTTGTTGATTGCGGAGTGCCTGGATGAAAAAAGGTTACAACAATTGCAGGACCGAATTGTTGAATTGGGAATGACGGCGCTGGTGGAGTTGCACGACGGGGAGAATCTGGAAAAAGTGCTGGCCGTTTCGCCGTCGCTGGTCGGCGTGAACAATCGCAATTTGAAAACCTTTGAAGTCGATCTCGAGCACACGCTTCGAATGCGGGAAAGAATCAGCAGCGACATCTTGCTGGTTGGCGAGAGTGGAATTCGGACGCGGGATGACGTGTTGCGGCTGGAACGGGCTGGCGTGAATGCGATGCTGGTCGGCGAATCGTTGATGCGGCAGGCTGACATCGGCGCGGCTGTCCGGGAATTGCTGGGATAGCGAACAGATTGAGACTCTTGAAGCAGGTGATTGAAAGGGGCAAAACCTGGTTCAAAAGACGGTACGAAACAATGACTTGCCCGGCAATCGCCATTTGCGTAGCTACGCTCGCCAGAGCATGGCAATGCCAGATCGACAAAAAGGCGAACCAGGCCACATTATTTTGGTTGACTTGATGTAGCGTGGCCCGAACCAGTCTCAAAACAGCCCGGATCATTAGTCATGAAAGAACGACAACATTTGCCTCGACTCGACCATGGAGATTATTGCGGCCAGGCCTACGTTCACTGGACATACACCATTCAGGATCGAGAAACCGGTTGGTTGATGCCTGTTTTTTATTACAAGTTCCGTGAATTGTTGACCCATACCGCATTCCGTTATTCCATTGCCTGCCCAATTTTCTGCCTTATGCCCGACCATATCCACATGATTTGGATCGGTATCAATGATCAAACAGACCAACTCAAAGCGTCAAAATATTTCCGAAAACAGTTGGGCATCCCACTTGAAAAAATCGGCTATTCGTTTCAACACCAGCCATACGATCGCGTTTTGCGCGAAAATGAAAAACTGGAATCAGATCTTGTTGGATTGGTGGAATACATTGCCCGTAACCCTGAACGGGCAAATTTGGTTTCCAACAGTGGATATCGCACCTATCCGTTCACTGATTGTTTGGTTCCCGGATACCCCGAGTTGAAACTTTGGCAGGACGATTTTTGGCCGCGATTTTGGCGAGCTTGTTCGTTCATTCGAAAGAATGGGCATTTTCGCGCCAAAGATGAAAATCTCCAGGCATAGGCAAGAAACGTGGCTTCGGTTGCTGATTCCTTCGTTCGGCTGCTGCTTCCACCGTCTGGCGACGGTAGCTACGTTCGTCAGTGCGTGGGCAATGCGTCCGAATCCGCCCCGGAATCCGAACCACCTGCGGGATTGGGGATTTGGGGCAATTCGTATTGGAAATTGACCGATAAAATGAATTTGTGAAATTCCCGGCGGCAATTCTGCTCGAACTTCCTACAATTGGTCATTCCGGTTCTGGTTCGCTCCCGGATTTGGTGGAGGCATTTGAAAACGATGGCAGGCACAATCGAAGGCATCAAGGCTCTCAACAGCGTGGTTCGGACTCTGCTGGTCATGGCCGGAGTGGGAGTCGTCGGATATGGCGGTTACCTCGGCTACAACCAGTATGTTGTTCCCGCTTCGCAAGCCAAAGAAGCGATTGCCAAGCTGGAGGAGTTCAAGATCGAGAATT
>JAYVKA010000412.1:0-2219 GCA_043768885.1 Planctomycetota bacterium | reverse complement strand
AGCATGTGGAGGCTTGTGCTTCGCAAACCCGCACTCGACGCGTGGTCGATGAACCCGCCGTCGGGTTGCTGCAAATAGAGATTGCTCGACTCTTGGTAGAAATTGGTGACATAGAAATCAAGCAAGCCGTTTCCATCAGCGTCAGCCGCCGCAACCCCCATGCTGGCCTGGGCATCTCCATTCACATCGTAGGCCAACCCTGAAGGTATTCCGATTTCACCAAATTGAGGTGCCTGCCCACGCTGACTTTGCTGATTCACGAAATGGAAATTTGCCGTCATATCGTTGGCCACAAACAAGTCCAGGCCCGCACGACTGCTGCCCCTGAACGCGACAATTCCCAATCCACGCCCATCGCTGGCCTCAAAACCCGAGGTCTTTGACGCTTCTGTAAATTGCCCCTCTGGCGAGTTCAGTAACAGTCGATCAGGGCAAGCCGTAAAAACGAGAGGTGAACAGGAGCGGACAACCCCGCCGGTTTCGCAAATGCGGGAGAAGACATCATCGCCAACTGCATAATTCACATCGACAATATCCGGCAACCCATCGCCGTTTACATCTGCCAGCAAGCAACTGGTGGTCCACAGGGAGTCACGTATCCCTGTCGCGGACGTGGCATCCTCAAACGTCCCATCACCCATATTCTTCCACAAGCGATTGACATGTGTATTTGCCACGTAAACGTCCTGGAACCCATCTTGATCAAAATCTCCGACAGTCGCCCCTTGGCTGAAACTGTCTTCAAAGAGGCACGCTGAAGTCGTGGTGTCGATGTACCGGCCTGCTTGAAGCCGAAACAGTCGGTCGAGGTGATTTCCATTCCCCGCAACGGGTGGCCATTGGCAGCCTTGCGTCATGTAGACGTCAGAATGTCCATCCCGATCATAATCAAGGATTGCTACCCCCCCTCCAGTGAACTCAAACATACGACTTCCCGCAGTTGCTGGATCGGGGCCGTTGTAGTAGGAAAAGTCGAGCTGAATTGCCTGTGCTTCATTCGAAAAGCTGACCTGCGAGCCATCAGCGATCGACTCATTGGACGGCATCCTGGACGGGTACTCCGGAAGCGGAAAACCTGACAAGTCGATTTTCAATGTGGGGTTGATCGCAGGGTCATTGAGGGGGGTGCCCGGCAAGAGGCGAGGTTTCAGGCGTGACACCAGCTCTCGTGCCCATTTGATTTCTGGATCAACAACCAGCGCAGAACGAGCCCAACTCACGGCCTCCCAGTTCCTTCCCATTTTTTCGGTGGCCTCCGCGACGATGCGCATCGATTCTGTGTGATCGCGGTTGTGATACAGCAGGTCGATGGCGTTTACCAAATCTGTAATTGCAGCCGACCATTGCAGAAATGGCTCGGCGTCCGATTCACGCTCAAAGGATTGAAGTAACTGCGCCAGACGATAGTTGGGGACACGGTTGTTCGGGTCGATCCGCAGGCTTTCCCAGTAGCATCGAGCCGCACCTCGCGGATTCTTCTACTCCTCAGCCAGCTGCCCCTTCAGTTGCCAATAGACCGGATGGGACCGAATATCGTCGGTCGCCTTCTGGTCCCAGTCCTGGAAACCAGCAGTGTCTTTTTGAATGAGGAGCATCTCCCCCAATCGAATCGACACTTCGACGAGATCGGGGCGCAGGCGATGGGCAGCGAGCAGGAACGGTTCAGCCTCAGCGATCTTTTCCTGGAGGAGGATGAAACGTCCGTTGGCAAGATTGACGAGCGCATCGTGGGGGTCAGGCGACTCTCGCTTGACTTCACTCATCGGGGAATGCACTGTTGAGGAGTTCGCCAAATAGATCAGGTGATCGAGAGAAAAATGATCTCTTCGAACCAGCTCAAACAGGTACTGGCTTGCTCGATACCTTTGATTCGAAAAGTCGAGGAGCAATGAATACGAAGCCACGGTATCGATTTGGTTGGGATAGTATTTGAGAACATGCTCATACTCGTCTTCAGCAGCCTGCCACTGACCACCTTGAAAATTGATTCCAGCTGTCACGATCCTGGCTTTGATGTCTTGATCGGAACCATCCCACGGAATCAACTTGAGATAACGGGACGCCTCCCTGGTGTTCCCCGCTCGGATTGCGGCATCGCCGAGCTCCAGCATCGCCTCGGAGTAACGTGGATGTTTTCGGTCCAACTCTTTTTCAAACTGCTCAGCTGGTTTGGGATCCCCACTGGAAAGCGAGCTTTTCGCAAGCTGTAGCTTTTCAGA
>JAYVKA010000411.1:0-2718 GCA_043768885.1 Planctomycetota bacterium | reverse complement strand
AAGTATGGGGCCGACGCGCTGCGATGGTATTTCTTTGCCAACCAACCGCCATGGACTTCAATTCGCTATCGCGAGCAGTCGATCAAGGACAGCATTCCTGAATTCCTGTTGCGATTGTGGAACGTCTACAGTTTTTTCGTGACCTACGCGTCTACCGATGATTTCGATCCGGCCAATCAGCTTGCCGGCAAGGCTGGCCAGTTGAATGCCGCTGATCTGTCTGCGGCTTCTACCTGGCGAGACGGTTCGAAGCGTGGAGAACTGGATCGTTGGCTGTTGAGCGAAATGAACCGGACGGTCGCCGACGTGACAGACCGGATGGATCGATATGACAGCTATGGAGCTTGTCAACAAATCAACTTTTTTGTCGATGCGCTCAGCAACTGGTACGTCCGCCGCAGCCGTGACCGGTTTTGGAGCAGCGACAAACAGGACCGGGACAAGCTGGATGCGTATTGGACGCTGTACGAGTGTCTGTTGACCACTACCAAGATGATTGCCCCGTTCGTGCCGTTTGTCTCAGAAGCGATCTGGCAAAATCTGGCCGGGTTATTTGGTGACCGGGCGGAATCAAGTGTTCACCTGTGCGATTTTCCGGCCGTAGATGATGCCGCTATCGACAAACCACTATCCGATCGGATGAATCTGTTGCGTGAGATCGCTTCGCTTGGCCGTTCCGCCCGAATGGAATCGAAGCTCAAGGTTCGCCAACCGCTTTCCGGGGTTACTGTTGTACTTAAGGATGCGGGAGACAAGCAATGGCTTTGGTTGACCGCAAATGATTCCATTCTTCGCGACGAGTTGAATGTGAAAAAGGTTACTTGGACTGCCCACGCGGATAAGTATGTTACCTATCATGTCCAGCCGAATTTCAAATTGCTGGGCCCCAAAGTTGGCCGACTGATGCCCGCGGTCAAAAAGTATTTGGGCACGGCCGATGGTGCTGAATTGTTGAACGAATTGTATTCGAACGGTAAAGTTGCATTTAGCATCGATGGCCAAAAAATTGAGCTGGACAGCGAGAGCATTCAGGTCCGGTTGCAGGCCAAAGAGGGCTGGGCCGCAGCGCAGGGTCCGCACTGCGTCGTCGTCTTGTCGACGGAACTGACTCCGGAGCTGATCCGCGAAGGGATGGCCCGCGACATTGTGCGGCTGGTTCAGGACCGTCGCAAGGAATTGAACCTGAATTTCACCGACCGAGTGCGATTGGGGCTGGATACTGACTCCGTGGAACTAAACCTTGCGATCCAGGAACATGGCGAGCTTATTCAGGCAGAAACGCTGGCGATCGATTTGATGTTGACCGAAATTGCCGGCGCCGAGCCTGCGAATCGGGAAGTTTCAGGATTTCAGCTGTCCATCCAGGTTGTACTGGCATAGGTCGTTTTCGGGCCATAGGGAAAAATCAGATCGTGTCCAAATTCCGCATAGCCGTGTTGATTTCTGGCGGAGGCACGACGCTCAGGAACCTGATCGAGCGCCGGGATTCCGGCTCGCTGGATGTCGAGATCGCCCTGACCCTGTCGAGTAACCCGGCGGCAAGGGGACTGGAATTTTCGAAAAAAGCAGCGATACCCACTGGAGTATTTGATCACCGCGTCTTTTCCAGGGCTGACGAGATCAGCCGGGAGATTTTTTCGAGTTGCCGCAACCAGAAAATTGACCTGGTTGTTTGCGGAGGATTCCTTCGACGGCTACGGATCCCCGACGATTTTTCCGGTCGCGTGATCAATATCCACCCCAGCCTGATTCCGGACTTTTGCGGCAAGGGAATGTATGGCCTCTATGTTCACAAGGCAGTAATCGAAGCAAAACGCACGGAATCGGGCTGTACGGTTCACGTCGTCGATGACAAGTTTGACCACGGGCCGATCATCGCGCAACGACGGGTTCCCGTCTTCCCCGATGATACACCAGAACAATTGGCTGATCGGGTTTTTCAGGCAGAATGCGATTTGTATCCGGTCGTGATCAGGGGAGTTGCATCGGGAACGGTCCGGATTGATTCAACGTCGGTTCAAATACTGGCAGGAATATTGGATGCAACATGAATAGATCAGGAACTGAAGCCGAATTGAGGGAGGAGATCTGCGAGATCGGTCGCCGGCTGTACAATCGCGGCCTCTGTTCGGGTATTGATGGCAACATTTCGATCCGGCTGGATGAAGGATTTCTTTGTTCGCCGACGGGAATGTGCAAGGGTTTCCTGAATCCGGATGACTTGTGTATTGTCGATGCGGACGGCCACCTGATTTCCGGTTCGCGGGCCAGAACGAGCGAAATACTTTTGCATTTGGAGATTTACCGTGTCCGTGCGGATGTCGGCGCGGTGATCCACAGCCATCCTCCCTGTGCAACCGCGTTTGCAATATCGGACCGCGAATTGCCGACCGGGATCTTGGCCGAGGCCGAGGTTCTTCTGGGACGAGTGCCCAAGTCCAAATACGCGATGCCGGGAACGATGGAGTTTGCCCAAACAGTAACTGACCTGCTGGATGGCACTTCGGCAGTTCTGTTGGCCAATCACGGGGCCGTCACGTTCGGTCGGAATCTGCATGAAGCCTGGGCCATCTCCGAATCGCTGGAAAACTATGCAAAGATCCTGTTGTTGGCCGGGCCATTCAAAAACACATCCCTTCTGGGCCCATCCGAACAGGCCCAGTTGGCCGCTTTCCGCGTGGAATACTTCGGCAACTGATACTGCATCGTCGCCAAAAC
>JAYVKA010000410.1:0-4254 GCA_043768885.1 Planctomycetota bacterium | reverse complement strand
GCCGGAACGGTAGTTTTGGAAGAATCGAGCGAAATTCGACCGGTGGAGCGGGAGGTCGAGTTACAGCCCAACCCGGCAATCAGAAAAATTGCGATGAAGCTCTGGCTGATCCGTCCCGTTTGCATTCACCCTGGCCCGCCCTCGATATTCGATTTTCGACTGATTGCCTTATGCCATGTTGGCTTCATGGGATTAGCCGGAACGCCC
Source organism: Planctomycetota bacterium (assembly GCA_043768885.1). Classification (GTDB taxonomy): domain Bacteria; phylum Planctomycetota; class Planctomycetia; order Pirellulales; family Pirellulaceae; genus BJ22. Next base: position 4,047 of record JAYVKA010000410.1, on the reverse strand, counting down.
TAGCGTCCGGTTCCTTTGGAAAACCGTGGGCTAGCGCCCTGAGGCTGATTGAGCCAACCTGAATTCATTTGGAGCGATACGACAGTGGCAGCGCGCAGTATCACCCTGACAAACCTTTTTTATCGTCAAAGCTTCTCCCGGCAATTCAATGAATTCCCGTGGAATAACAAGCCATTTCACGCTATTTGACGGATTTTAGAGGCCCACCCGGACTTTTCTTTTGGGGAGGCTCCATATCGACCACCGGAGGAAACCCGTTTAGCTGCCGCCAGACCTCGAAACCAAGCGAGACGTTTTCCAAGAGAACCCAGCCGTTTGCCTTGACCCCCTGACGCAAGTACCGGGGTGCAGGCCACGGATCATCCTCATCGTCCGGAACGACCAGAATTCGAAATTTTCCGTTTCCGTCATCGGTCGAATCAACCATCGAGACTTTGCCACCAAATGAACCGACGGCCACCGATGGCCAGCCGCGAAACTGGATGGCAGGCCAGCCTTCGAACTGCAAACGGACGTGCCGTCCGGGTGTCACGAGAGGGGCATCGTTTCCATCCAGCCAAAGTTCAACAGCGCGATCGTCAGTGTCCGGCACAATGGTGAGCAGTGAATCACCCTGCTTTACGATTTGGCCCCCCTGGGCCTCATGCACACGAAACACAAAACCGCTGATGGGCGCGACAATCACCTGGCTCTGTTGTTGCGCAATTTTGACTTCCAATTCGAGAATTTCCTTGTCAAGTTTTGAAACGTCCGCTTCGGACTTGCTCAATACGGCATTGGCCGAATCGATTTTTGCCGACGCCTCACGTTCTTTCGCCCGGCGTTCGCTGTTTTTTGCACCCACATCATTTTGCGCGGCGGCAACGTAGTTCTTCGCCTGTTCCACTTTCGCTTCGGCTTCCTTGAGTTTTCGTTCCTGAACCTGCAATGTCAGAGTCGAAGCCAGACCATCTACTTCAAGTTGTTTCTGGCGATCGAAATTCAGTTTCTCCTGATTCAGTACGGCATTGGCCATATCCAGATCCTTGTCTGCAGCGAGTTTTTTCTGCTCGGCCATCCGAATGTACTCATCCGCAGCAGCGACTGATTCAACACGAGCCGTCTCAAATGCGCCAACCTGGCCCTGATAGGCAACGGCGACCTGCTTGAGCGATTCAAGTTCCCGCTTTCGGGCCGCCAACTGGCTCTCCAGTCGTTCCATCAAGAGCGGATCAAGATCCTGAATTTCGGCAACGAAATCTCCGGCGGCAATTTGCAATCCTTCAGCAATCTGGTCGGCGAACCGGACAATCCTTCCGCTAACGGGGACCTCAACTTGCTGCTCCCGTGCCAAAGGCGAAAAAGCCAACACTCTTCCGCTGCCCGTCACATTTTGCTGCCACGGCGCAAACAACATTGCAACGATGGCAACGCCCAAAAAGACCAGCAACCATCGCGCCACCCGACGTGCCAGCCTAGAGGAACAGGCCAGTCGCGGCGGATGAAAAGTGTGGACGATCCCGGTTCGGCGAAACTTGCCGGATTCCAACAGTCCCTGATTCGAATTGGACATTATTGATCTGCAGATGTGGGTCGAATTGTTAACGGCATTAGTTTCAAAACAATCATGCGTTGCGAGCTCCGGACGCCTGTTGCCGTTTGCCAAGATCGATTTGCCGATCGCAACGTGCCAGAATCGAAGCATTGGAACTGATCACGACCAGGGTCCACGGCGCGTTCGGATCGAATAGTTTGTCCAGCACCGGTTCCAGCGCGTCCGGGGAAAGCCCGTCCAGCAGCCCGTCGATCACCAGCAGTCTTGGTTGGTGGACCAGAGCTCGAGCAAAGACAACACGAACAAGCTGGCTGTCCGAGAGCGGTACACCGGTACTCGATAGTCGGGTCTCCAGCCCTTGCGGCAATCCGTTGGAATCCAGCAGGCCCAACTGCTCACAGGCGGTCCGCACCAGACGCGGGTCAATTTCCGGATGGACCATGTGAATGTTCTCCATGACGGTCCCCTCGAATACTTCGGCCCGCCGCATCAACATCACATGGCGTCGCCAAACGTCTGGCCGGACATCCGAAATTTCATGACCATCCAGCAACAGTTGCCCCTGGTCTGGTTTGCGAAGTCCGTACAACATTTCCGCCAGAGTCGATTTTCCGCAACCGGCGTCGCCGACAACTGCCACATGCTCTCCCGATTTGATTTCGAATGAAACATTCTCCAGCACCGGGCGCGCTCCGTAACTGAAGTTCGTACTTCGCAGCGACAGTCTTGCGGGGCCGTCTTCATCCAGGCGCATCAACCCCTGTTGGGATTCCAGCGGAAGGTCAAACAATACACCCAGCTTGTCGACACCTGCCATCAGGTCGTAGTACGCTTCCATGTGCTTGCCCAGTTTTGTAAACGCGCCGACGATGATTGCCACAATCATTTCCGCTGCCACCAGCTGTCCCAGAGTCAACTGGCCCTGGATAACCAGCCAGCCACCGACGCCCAGCAGCACTGAACCGGAAAGCGCATACAGGCCCAGTGAAAACGCAATCTGGCGAAACAGAATCCGGTAATGCAGATGGCGGCTTTCGAGGTAGCCAGAAACCAGGTACTCGGCCCTTTCTTCGGCAAACTCGCTCGCGTTATCCAGCTTGAATGTGACAGGACAGCGGGTCAATTCCTGCAACCAGGCTGCCGTGGAATACTTGTATTTCGACTCGACCACGCTGGTACGAATGCCACCCCGCCCCAACACAAAAACAATCAGCGAAATGAACATCAGCAATACAATGTCAAACCCCAGCAGCAGCGGGTGATAAACTGCCAGGACAACCATGCCGACCACGCTGACAATGATCAGATCGGCTGCATCCAGAAGTAGTTGTGCGGTTACCTTTTGCAGCGTCACAATATCAAAAAACCGGTTGGTTAATTCCGGCCCATGGGCCATGTCGATTGAATCCTGGCGCAAACGCGTTAGGCGGTAACCCAAATCATGAACAACCCTCGCAAACAGTCTGCGTTGCAGGATTTCCACGATGTAGCTTTCCCACAGCCGCAACAATGCGTAGAAAACCATCAGAGCCAGCAACATCACCGAAAGTACAATAACCGGCTGCAGAAACCGTCCAAATGCCACCAGCGAAATCATCGTCTGGACAGCCATCGGCATGGCCAACGCCAGTACGCCCGAGAACAGGATAAACACCAGCACCACCCAGATGTCTGACCAGTCCGCGCGGAGCAACAGCAATGTCCGTGCCAGCGGTTTCATGGTGGGCCCGACCTGAGTTTCCCGCTCATGATGATCCGGATCGCAAGTCAGCGCAGGCTCGATTGTGACCGCACGAAGATTGGATCCGTTTCCATACTGTTCGAGAATGCGGCGAAGCCGCCGTTTTCGAATTCGCTGTATGGAAGAATTCTGGTCAGGTAACAGGATGCGGTACTTTCCCCGGTGAAAGTCGTCCACGACCAGCCATGAACCGGGGCCTTCCGGTTTGCATAATGCAATTTGAACCCGTTCATCAACCCAGTGTAATGCTTCATCCACCGGACATTCGACTACGGAGATACGGAGATCCAGACTGGCACCAGCTTCCGTCAGCCATTTCCACCAGCGATCCTGGACGGATCCGGGCCACGTACGAACAGCTTCACCCACCGCACGCCGGATATCAAACCGTTCAAACTTTAGACCAAACCGACTAACACTGTGGGTCAGGATTGCCGTCATCGAATCGGTAGCCGAAGCGACATTGGATGGGAGGTCCAATTGCCCGGAATTATTGATGCGATTCTGTGAAGGATCGCTTTGCAGAGTCATACTCGGTTTAACGCTCCTGTCAGGTATGTCTGGAATGCCAAGCCGTCCATACAATGCAGATGTGAATTCAGACGGCGACACGGGTTCGAGGTCGATATTGATATTAGCACAATTGCATCGAAATCAAGGCGGCCTATTTTCCGTTGGCCCCGTTTTGTGTCGCCACGTTCTCCGCACGGAATCTGGCGTGCAGCGATTCCCAGTCGATGACGTGTTTGCCACCGATGGATTTGTGCTGCCT
>JAYVKA010000409.1:0-7113 GCA_043768885.1 Planctomycetota bacterium | reverse complement strand
GAATCCGGCGCCAGTTTGCCGGTAATGATGCCAAACAGGCGATGAGCCTGGTTGGAAAAGGTGCTGGTTGGAAAAGGTGCTGGTTGGAAAAGGTGTGGTTGGAAAAGGTGTCAGTGGTTGGAAAAGGTGTCAGGAACCATTGTCATGCAATTTGGGTCTGCCGCGAGGGCGGAGGGTGCTCTCCAGGTCCAGGCGGGCAACAGTTCTTGCGGACCATGATTCATCTCCCAATGGACAACCACGCATGCCAACGCTGCGTGAGGGTCAGCCAACCTGTAAATCAGGATAACTCACCATCTTCCCGGGGATGGACGACGAGACGCCAGTGATTGGGCATCAGGCAGTAGTCCAGCAGTCGCGTTTCGGTTCGCGCAACCGCCTATTCCAGAATTCGCTCAAAGGCCTCGTAGTCGGCATCTTTCCTGAAAATAGCCGATAGTTACTCCTTTAAGCGTTCGCTGGCCAATTTGAGTTTTCAGGTTATAGACCATGCCGTATCCCCAATCATAAGCCGCGACCGGAGAGGGATAGTCGGACAATGCAGGTTTGAACCCATTCGCGTTTTCGCGAACGGCATCCAGGTCCAACTTCAATAGTTTGAGATCCCATTTCGAGGGGTCTTCGTTGCGATGAGCATAAGCTCGCCGGTCCTCCAAAGTCCAAAGTTCTTTCGCGCCGGCAGCCTTGGTGGCAACAGTTTCCTGTTGCCTAACACGGTCGGTCGATAACGACTCTCGGGTTGATACCAGCAACGTTGTTATTGCGATGGCTAGGCCGATCGCAGTCACGTGGTAATTTTTCGATAATAGGGAATATTCGCTGTCGCTTGAAAAGGGATTGTGCATTTTCCAGGTCCGTGGTGGGTTGGAACGATAAAACGAGCGGCCATAGACTAACTCCGTGGTATCAAAGAACAAACAGACTTTTTATTGCGCGATCGAGCAACTGAAGGTCCCGAAAACCAGCGTTGCGGGGATGCAATCAACTTCGGTCGCCGTTTGTTGGACTCTCGACACTGCATGCCAATACAGACTTTGATGTCCGGAAAAGATGATCGGCAATTTCAAGACTGGAAACGGTTTGATGCTGAATCACCCAGGAACGAATTATCCCAAAGATCGTTTCGGCTATTTGCGCAGCCAGCATTTGCCGTGGGATGTGGGCGGCTGATGGATAGGATCGTTCAGCAAGTTTGCGATCGATTTCTACTGCCAGACAATCGACGACGAACGGAGACAAGGATCCTCGCAAGTAAGTTTGAACCATGCCGGCCTGGTCGAGTAGATGTTCCAGCATTCCGAGCAGTCGTTCAGTAACTCGATCGGTGTCAATTAATTCTGCAAGCGCTGTCACCAATGGAGACAGGGAAACACGAAGAACATCTTCCTTGCTGCGAAAATGCTCGTAGAAAGTCGATCTGCCTACATCGGCGGCTGCGATGATCGTTCCAACAGTTATTTGTTCGAACGAACGTTCCAGAACAAGTCGCTGAAACGCGCGAACGATGGCAACACGAGCCTTCGAGTCGTTGGTGGAGTCTTGCCTTTTAGTCACCATGTAGAGCTCCAGACATTTTCCCGATTTTGTCCGATCTGGTTCGTTGCTGGTTCAATTCTGCTTGTTTGAAGCAGCCAATTGTACTTCAATTGCCCCAGATCATCATTGGTGAATTCGCAAGTGCGCGTCTTCAGAGAGTCAAAAGCATGAATTCAAATGTTCAAGATACGATAGCCGTCGAGTCAAAGATTCTGAAACGATCGTATTTTGCGGCTGGGGCGTCGCTTATCGTCAGTTCAATGCTGGCTTTCGCATTGGCTCTTCATCACCCAGGAATCCGTACTGCTGGAGACGGATTGCCTGAGTATCAATCGCAGTTTGCGTCCATTCAGTCAATCTCCGCGTGGGTTCATGGACTGCTAATCGTGATGCTCATCATATTCACGAACGGCCAATACTGGCTTTGCAAAGCTCATGGCGCAAATCGATTTCTGGCTCGATTCGGGTTTTTGCTTTACGCGACTGGAGCAGGCTTCGGAGCAATGGCTGGCACCACGAGTGGCTTCATTCTCCCAAACTTCATTTCCGGAATCAATTCTTCCGACACCATGGAGATCGCGATGGGACAACAAATCATCGCCATGCTCAACGACGCCCGAGATGTGTTTCATCATTTTGCCGGTGTTGCGATCACGATTGGAATTTTATGCATCGCTTGTTCGCTGTTCGCTGCGAGACGTCGAGTCGGAGTCGCTCTGAGCGGCATTATACTCGCAATAAGCTCGCTGGCATGCGTCGCTCTTGTCGCAGGTCATATGCCGCCCACAGCCCATGGCGTAATCATCTTCGCGGCATTTCTGACTCTTTGGAATCTGGTTGTTGCGGCAATCCTGATTCGCAAGTCGAAATTGAAGGACCTTGCCCAGTAAAAAACAAAAGGAAGCCAAACGGCTTGGTAAGTGAATCTCGGATCGATCGTTCAACTCCGAGTCCAGCTTCCTGGTATTGTAGTGCGAAGTAAAGGCGGCAAATCAATGACTTTGGTTATCAAATTCTGTTTCATCGCTCATCAAGCGTTTCGAAAGGCCCAAGCATGAATTCAACACCCACCGGAACAGAACGGGTGCGCTCGTTCGTACCCACCAAAGATTTGGAAACGTCAAAGCGGTTTTATGAAGCCCTGGGATTTGAAAAAGTGCTCGATGGAGAGGTCGTGATTTTTAATGCTGGGTCTGGCGGCATTATCCTGCAAAACCGCTACGAGAAGGCCTGGGCAGAGAATTGCATGCTCCAACTCATGGTTGATGATCTTGATTTTTGGTGGCGTAAAATCCTTGAACTTCGATTGCCGGAATCATTCGGAGTAGCTCCCCCAAAGCCACCGGCCATCCAGCCCTGGGGGCTTCGAATTGCGTTCGTGGTTGATCCAGCAGGAGTGTTATGGCACATCGCACAGCGTCGCGCCGGCGCAGTGCAAGATTAAGAAACAATTTGCCATTCTCCAAATCGGGCTGGCAACGCGGCAGGCCAAATGGCGAAAGGTCGGTGAGATCGTTTCAGCCTGGGTCATTACCGTCCCTTGCGCCGCATTCATGGCAGCGATTGCCTATTTCTTGATCAGCAAGTTCTAGCTGCAAATGCACTCACGATCTTCGCCACGATTATGCTTCCGTCAGGACGACGGCGGAGGAATTGGTTTCTGATGTCGGACAATTGCTGACGTTCATGTAGCGTGGGCCGGGAAGCACGGACAGTTTGAAAAGCACGCGGAAACAAGCTCTAATTTTCCTGCTGATGGCCGTAGCAAGTTTTGGTTACCCTTGCACTATCGTTCTTCAGAGGATTGCATGAGCTCGAAAATCGAAATTTCCAGCGGGCAGTCAACGCTGGTACGGGGTCAGGAGACTTCGGTGCGGGTGGTTGTCCGGTTTGACAAGCCGATGAAGGTGCGGGGGATTCGCTGCCGGTTCTATGGGGCAGAGAAAACCGAAGCCACCTACACCACGACTTCGACCGACTCAAAAGGCAAAACCAAAACGGAAACAAAAACCGCTACCGAATACAACGAGATTGTCAGCCAGGAGTTCTTGCTCCACGGCGACAAGCGAATGGGGTTCTTTGCCCGCCTGTTGGACTCACTTGCGACCTGGACCGGCGGCGGCAAGCATCAGGTGATTGAGCCTGGCGAACGGGAGTTTTCGGTAAACCTGAAAGTTCCGGAAAACGCTCCGGCTTCCTTCAAAGGGAAGAAATGCGAAGTCTTCTACAAACTGGACGTTAGCGTCGATTTGCCAATCCGAATCGACTGGTCGGAATCGCAGAATTTCGATGTCGCGCCGAGTGATGTTGATGCCGCAACGATCAACCCGGTGCATATTGTTTTCCCGGACGGTTCTGCGCGTTCGTTCTGGGACAAGACGTTTGGCAAGGACGTGAAGCTGAACCTCGCTCTGGACCGGGATACTTTTTCGGTGGGTGACTGGGGGCAGGCGATGCTGACAGTCGAGTCACCGGAACCGCTCAAGGTCGACGACACGGAAATTAGTCTGGTCGGCACGGAGTCCAGCGAAGCCCAGGGACACTCGGACAGCCAAACTTACAAACATTCGCTCGGCAAGATCGAATCGGCAAAAGTTCTGACGAATGAATCGGTTCACGAGTTTGAGATCCTGATTCCGAAACTGGACGGCCCCTGTTCGCAAACGGGCAAAAAATTCGACGTCAGCTGGGCGATCGAAATCAGCCTGAAGATCCCCTGGGCCAAAGACCCAACCATCCGCGTTCCAGTCCGGATTGTGCCGAAACAGGATGTCGCGAATTAGGTCAGTTTGTCATTTTTGTGTTCCCGATACCCACCCGGTGTCCATGAATGTGATAGTAGAACAATTGTCCCCATTTGTTCATACGGTCCGGTTAATGCAGCGATCCGAACAATTGAAGACAATTGTTCTACCAACCGAACTGTCGGCAAAACGGCAATACATACCAGGAAGGCTGCTTTATGGAGAGCTTTGTTGTCGAAACGAAGGCCACGTTTTGTGGTGTCAAACTCATTCTGTTGCATAATCTGGTCGCCGGAATTTTGTTGATCGGATTCAGTTTCACAACCGCTGCCTTTGGCCAGTCAGCGGATGATACCGACATCCTGCAGGCTGACAATCTGGTTGCCTGGTGCATTGTTCCGTTTGATGCGAACAAGCGGAGTCCGGCCGAGCGGGCCGTGATGCTTGAAGAGCTTGGCATCAAGCGGTGTGCCTACGACTGGCGCGAAGAGCATGTGCCGACTTTCGAGCAGGAAATCATCGAATACCAAAAACACGGTATCGAGTATTTCGCGTTTTGGAGTGTTCACGAGGACGCGTTCCGGCTGTTCGACAAATACGACCTGCATCCGCAAATCTGGCAGACGGTCGGTGAGCCTGACGGTTCGACACAGACCGAAAAAATCGAAGCGGCGGCACAGCAAATGTTACCGCTGGCAAAACGAACCGGCGAAATGAAGTGCAAGCTCGGATTGTACAACCATGGCGGCTGGGGTGGCGAACCGGAAAACATGGTGGCAATTTGCCGGCGGCTGCGCGAGCTGGGGCAGGAACATGTCGGGATCGTTTACAACTTCCATCACGGTCATGGTCACCTTGACGATTGGGCCGAGTCATTTGAATTGATGAAGTCGTATCTGTTGTGCCTGAATTTGAATGGGATGAACCCCGATGCGGAACCAAAGATCCTTGGCATCGGCCAGGGTGCCCACGAACTGGAAATGATCCGCACCGTGATCAACGCCGGTTATGACGGTCCGATTGGAATCCTCGATCATCGCGAGCAACTGGATGCAAAAGAATCGCTTGAGGAAAACCTCGATGGCTTGAATTTGATTCGCGAAGAACTTCGTCACGACCGAAACTGGCTGCAGTTTCGGGGCCCTGGCGGAGCGGGAAAGTATTTGGCCCGTGATTCGTATTCGTCCGACTTGAACCGTGATGACTCGCTGATGTGGAAAGTTGCGGTACCGGAAGGACATTCGTCACCAATCGTTGTCGATGACGTGATCATTCTCACTGGTTATGACGGGTTGCAACTTATTGTGTTGGCGCTCGATCGACATGATGGCGCTACGAAATGGCGGCGGACAATCGATGTCGAGGCGATCGAAAAAGTTTATCACCACGGCCCGGCAACACCGACTGCGGTCAGTGATGGCTCGAATGTTTTTGTCGTGTTCGGGTCATTTGGCGTCTTAAGTTACGATCTTCAGGGAAACGAGCTTTGGCGAAAAGAATGGCCGCTGGCCGAAAACCTCTACGGGACTGCGGCGTCACCGATTCTGGTGGATGAAAAACTGATCGTGCTCGGTTCCGATCAAAAACAGGGGATGCTGCGGGCTTACGACAAGAACGACGGAAGTCTGATTTGGGAACGGGTTTCGACCGGCCCAAATTCGAGCTGGGCAACTCCGGTTGTTTTGCGACCTCCCGATTTGAACCTTGCGCTAATCTACGAACCGTTCAATTTGAGGGCGATCAACCTGGCCAGCGGAACCGAAGTCTGGTCCGTTCCCGGTTTGGCCGACGAACCGATTACGGTTCCGCAAGTCATCGGCGACACGGTCGTGGTTACGTCTTACAACATGCGGACGAATCACGAGGTCATTGGTGTTCCGAAATTCGAGGAAATCCTGAAGCAATGCGACGCCAACAAAGATCGACAATTGGAAAGGGCAGAAACGGAAGCCAACGGGTCTGTCCTTTCGCGTCCTGATGCCGATGGAGAAGGCGACCATCCCTTGCGAATCTTTTTCCGCATGCTCGACGAGAATCGCGATGGCATTGTCTCCGAAACCGAATGGCCCCGGATGCAGGGCTGGATCGATACTTTCAAACACGCCAACGGATTCCTGGCTCTCAAATTGGGAGAATCTTCCCAAGCACCGGAGTTGTTGTGGCAACAGGAGAATGCGGTTCCAGAATGCCCGACGCCGGTTTGCAGCGATGACATTTTGTTTGCTGTTCGCAACGGAGGCGTGCTGACCTGTTTGGATACCAAGACGGGGGAACCCGTTTTCCAGGATCGCATACTCCCCGGCGGACCGTACTATTCGTCGCCCGTAATGGGAGACGGCAAAATCTGGTTCGCCTCAGCACGTGGAGAAGTTTCGGTCGTCACGGCGGCTGCGACTCCGCAACTTTTGTCGTCCGTCGATCTGGAAGAACCGGTCTGGGCAACACCTGCGTTGGCAAGCGGCACCGTTTTCGTCCGGAGCAAGTCCACACTGTGGGCTTTTGGGGAAAAAGCCCTTGAGGAAAGGGCAGTTCAAGATTGACTTACGAAAATCCGGGAAACAGAACGGCCAATCGATGGACCATCGATTCACTTGTCGATCACCATCAAAATGTTGTGAGCCGGGATAAAGGGTAGCGGATGGGGGTAGATTCTTTTGAACTCGATCGTTTTCAGGCCACTTGTCGCGATCAGTGCCTTCCACTGCTTTACCGATTTAAAATTGTAGGGGATATTCATGTCGCTTCCCCCCGCATGCTTCAACAGAAAATTGCCGTTGTAAATCCGGTCGATCACTTTCGTGCGGGCTTTTCCGACCCATGTGTTGAAGGTGTC
>JAYVKA010000408.1:0-9852 GCA_043768885.1 Planctomycetota bacterium | reverse complement strand
TGCTTCGCCTGGATGAGGAAAACCTCGAAATACGAAGTCCGATCGATGGACGCATTGCCAACTGGCAACTCCGCCGAAACCTGCTCTTGCGGCCTGTAGAATTTGGCCAGAACCTGATGACGGTGGTCGCACTGGATACACCCTGGCAAGTCGAATTGTTTGTTCCCGAGAAACGGGTCGGGCATTTGCTGGCTCGAATGAAGAAAAATGACAACCCGGTAACTGTCTCGTTTGCGCTTGCCTCGAAACCAGGCGTCGAGTTCGAAGGGACCGTGATTTCGATTGACCAGGTCATGGACGTTCACGACGATCAGGGGAACAGTGCCCGGGTGCTGGTCGGTTTTGACAATCAGCAACTGGCGGACGACCTGCGACGAAGCGGTACCCGCGTGACGGCCCGTTTGCATTGTGGCATTCGTCCCGTCGGATATGTCCTGTTCCGCGAGCTGTTTGAAACGGCAAATACGACGTGGAGTTTCTGGTTTTGAATTCCAGGGGCCGATCATTGCGAAATCGCCCCAGATTCCACAGCTGCCGCAAATCAACGGAAATTTCGCCTCTTTTCTGATTGACAGATCGGCCAAATTCTTCGTCGTGCAAGCATTCCAGTGCTATGATTTTGGATCTGTTCAAGCCATCAAACCCGATGGATCGCGAATCCAGTTCAATGAAGCAGTTTAGGCGAAACGTATGTGTTTACGTTTCCCCGACCGTTTGCCAGTGATTAACGCCGCTGGGAGAATATGCCGAAGTTTCTGATAGTCGCTCACCAGGCATAAGCTGCGCAACCTGGTGCTACACGGATTGGTTACCGAATGACGGAGCCAGCCATAGAAGGAGAACTTGCCATGAGAGTCGTAACCGGTATTTGTTTCTGTCTGATGACGTCCGTTCTGGTCCAATCAGGACTGAGTCAACAATTCCAGCCGACCCCGCGCAAACTGGGACAGGAACCGGTTCGAAGCGGAGTGAGTGCTGATCCGGTGGTGCCGGCCCAATCCAGTCAGCAAAGTGTAAGTGCTTCCGGAGAACTTCGGATTTCAAGTGCCGGAGTTGTGCTGATCGAGGACATTGACGTACCGGCCCGTGAAGCAGGACAGCTAATCTCCGTCGATGTCCGCGAAGGGGACATGGTTACCAAAGACGGACTGATCGCCCGCATTGATGATCGACTGGCCCGACGGCAAGTGGATGAGTCAACCTACAAACAGAAGATTACTGACATCAAGGCCACGGACATGACAAAGATCCAGTCGGCACAAAGGCTGTTTGATTATTCCCAGGAAGAATTTGATCGCACCAAGGGCCTTTACATTAAGGGTTCGGAGAGTGCAAAGGCATTCAATGAATCGCGTACCAATCTGGAATTGAAAAGGCTGGAACTTTCGGGAGCCGAATTGGAACGCAAGATCGCAGAAATGGAATCCCTGGCGGAAGCTGTTCGATTGAACGCCGCACAGGACAGCATTGAACGTCACGCCCTGAAAGCACCGATCGGCGGGCAGGTTTTTGAAATCTTCCGCCAACAAGGCGAATGGGTCATGGCCGGCGACAAGGTCTTTCGAATTGCCCGAATGGACAAGCTGCGGGTCAAGTGTCGCGTTAACAGCCGCAGCTTCAATCCCGGAGACGTTGCCAACCGCCGGGTAACCGTGATTGCGGAATTGGCTGGTGGAAGAACTGTTAACCTGAATGGGCAGGTTACTTTTGTGGCGATGGAAAAAGTAGGCAACGCCGATGAATTTGACGCTTGGGCCGAAGTCGATAACCAACAGGAAAACGGAAACTGGCTGTTGCTTCCTGGCAGCACCGTCGACATGACCATTCACTTGAATGAAAAAGCCACAGCCGCAAAAACGGATCACGTTTCCGGACCGGTCAGCAATCGGCCTTCGACAAATTCAGTCTCGGCAAATCGATAAGTCTCTGCCACGACAGTTCTTCGGGCAATCAAAACACCCAAAAAAATGGCTTGCCATTTTCGTCCGTTCGCAACTCAAGGCCCAATGCCGGGCGGACCTGGGAACAAAGTTTTTGGATGATCGAATAATAGGTGAGCTTCGGTTGCACGAGAGTGACAACGGTTGTCGCCGGATCAACCATTTTTCGGGCCAGCGAGTTTTGGTCATAGAAAACCGGGACCTCGATTCGTCCAGAAATTGCATTTAGTGCATCGGCAAGTTTGAAGTTCCGGATATCAACGTCGATTCGGTCGAACAATTTGGGCTCAACCTTGCTGACCTGTTCTTCGATGGGCCATCCAATCGGCCAATGTTCTTCGGCACTTTCGGAAGGGACCACGCGGAACTGTACTTCTCCACCTTGCAGTCGTCCTGGAACCAGGACCAGTCCCAACGGTCGAATGATCGTGGCGACTGCCAGGCCGGCCGAGAATCCTGTCAGTTCATCTTTTACTGTTTCATCCCTTGTCCGAATTAACGCTTCGACCTCGCGATCGAGAATGATGGGTATCTTGATCAGGCCTCGAACCGCGTCAAATACCTCTCCCGTCGAAAGACCCCTCGTCGAAACCTCGACGACCGCAGACAAATCGGTGTGAACATCGACCAGCTGTTCGCTGGTCAATCCAAATCCTTTTTTCTCAGCCAGAGCAATTGCTGCTCCGTCGTCGCGCAGCTGGCGAACATAAGCCGAAATGTTCTCCGTGTCATTCATTCCGAACTTGCGGCCCGGCAAAAACAACGTTCGTCCGTTTATGGAACCCGTTAACCGGATCAAGATGGATTCGCCGACCTGAACTTCTTCGACCGAAGGACGTTTGCCAGTTCGATTGGTAACGATACGTACCCGGTCGATACCGGCATTGTTCAGTGCTTCCATCCACTCCTGCTGAAGCCCAAGTTGTCCCCGGTCATCAGCGATCAATTCCATTTCAATCGATCGATGCTGGGCAATCGATACGCCGGTTTCAAGGATTACCAACACAATCGAAACCAGGCAGGTGAAAAAGAACCGTCCAAACATGACTCACTCCCGTTTTCGAAAAACGCAGTTTCGGCCAACGAAGATGGCCGCTGTCATTCGCCCTGCCCCATGGCAAGTATTGGCTACAATCGAAGAAATTGAAAGCCGATCTCTGGCGGATCAGTCTTTCACGCCATATCGAACGATGCAATAGAAGGCCTTGAGCAGGTCCCGAACGCCGATTTTTTTTCCTTCGGCATAGCCCCTGGCCTGATAGCTGATCGGGACTTCGGAAATTCGAAAGCCCTGCCGGGCGAGTTTCGCAGTCAATTCCGGCTCGACGCCGAAACGGTTTTGCGTAATCGTCAGGTCCTTGAGCACGCCGCGCCGAAAGGCTTTGTAACAGGTCTCCATGTCTGTCAATCGCACGCCGGTAAAGAGATTGCTGCCAGACGTCAGTACCCAATTGCCAAAACGGTGAATCCATGATTTGTCGTGATGGGTCTCGCCAATAAACCGGCTGCCAAACACAACATCGGCCGTGCCATTTGCCAGCGGAGCCAGGACTGCCGGGATGTCGCGTGGATCGTATTCCAGGTCCGCGTCCTGAACGACAATCCATTCTCCAGTTGCTTCTGCGAATCCGGTTCGTAGTGCAGCTCCCTTGCCCTCGTTTTCTTTCTTCAGGATCAATCGAATTCCAGTTGCCCCTTCGAGTTTTTGAAGCAACTCCCTCGTGCCGTCAGTGCTGCAATCGTCCACGATGACGATTTCTTTTTCGAACGGCAACGCCGCGACCCGGGCCAATACCCGCCCAATGGTCGCCAGTTCGTTGTAAACCGGAATCACGACCGAGACGGTACGGTTTTCGTTCGAAGCATTTTTCGGCACGAATGCGGTGCGGTAGCTCTCCCATTCGGAATGAACGAGATCGCACGAGGCATCCAGCCGGCTGGCGATCTCTGCCAATTGCCGGTTGGGCTGCGTTTCGTTTTGTTCGTCAGGTTGAATTTTGATCATTTTCGGGAAGCTCCGGACTATCTCGGATTCTAGTTGCTGCGGGATTGCGGTTCGAGGCCAGAAGCGTCAGCCGTTTGCACTTGTCGAACCAACTTTGGCTTGCTCACTGGCACGGCTGGCCAGCAGGAATACCCGACAGGTTGGTTGCGATCAATGCTGCGATTCCCGGGGGCCACGAATTGGGGGGCTCCAACAGTGCCGAACAGGTCTGTACGCCCCCAAACCTGGGCAATCGTGTCCTGATACAAAAGGGTCCAGGAATCGGATTGCTGCCGCATGATTTGTTCCGATTGCTCGTCGCTGCGCCGGTTCAAAACAATTTCCGGATTGCCTGTACGCAAAACACGGGTTGGGTCACATGGCGGTGAATTCTTGCTGCGAAATCGGGTAACGTTTTCACCCAGCAAAAAATCGAAATGCATGTCGATAATTTCCTGCGGATAACAGGTGTCGTAACGTCCGTCGAATCCGACTGTACTGCCTGTACCCAGAGGCGATTCTGGAGCACACATTGCCACGATGAAGTACTGGGCCCAATCAAACGAAACAACTGTCTTGCCGGTCAAGTTCCGGTCTGCCATGAACTGGATTGCATCAACAGGATATTCCTGTCGGTCAACCTGAATATCGCGTAACCGCGGAATCAGACTGATTATCAGGACAACTGCAACGGAGACGACGGCACCCAAATGCCAAATCGGAGTCACTCGGGGGTTCGATGGGCTCCTGGGCGTGTCGGAAATCGTTGTGCCGAATCTTTGCAATGCAGACGCAAAATGGGGTGCCAACCAGAATCCGCACAAGACTGCAAAAAACTGCACGTGCCGAAAATGGGACATCGACTGCCAAATGACCAGGCTCCAAATCACCAGCTGGGTAAAGTCTTTTTGGCGCCTGGAAAACGCTACAGAAAAAATTACGACCCCCAAAAGCACCCAGAACTTGACTCCCGTCAATGAAAGCAAATGCGAGGCACTCCAGTCAGAAATTTCAGGACGTGGATTTACGACGGATTGAATCGTCCACGTTACCAAGTTCCACGAATATGGATTCAAAAGGACGGCAGCAGCTGCGGCAGCGGCCATCAGGGACAGCCGGCGGATCATGCCCCAGCACATTCTTCCCCGAACCAACATCGTCTCAATCGCTCTCAAACCAAGATAAGCGACGAAAATTGCAAGCCCGGCCAGGAATCCGCCGTGGCTGTTTGCCCAGATGCACATAACCAATGGGACAAGCCATAACAAACGGCCAGCCTTTCGGTCGAAGCCGAGGTCTCTGGTTTCGGTTTCGCAGTCAACGGTGTCTTGCGCAATCCAGTTTTGAAGTCCCGGAATTCGCGGGACATGCCACCGGTCTCTCCAGCCCCGAAAGGCCAGTTGGACGACCAGCATCAGGGCCGTGAAACCGACAATCGTCGCAACCTGTGGCCGGTAGCTAAAGTGAAAGCCAAGATTCCAGGCAACAAGAAGCGTAACCACGCTGCTGACCAGGAATCCAAACCCACTTCGCAAATTGTAAATCAGAATCGTTCCAATTACGGCTGTTGCCATCAACGCACGCAGGGCAATCAATCCGCCGACCCCAAGATTGTCCACAGTCCAGGCCATGGCCAGCTCTGGAATATTTTCGTGGTTGATCCAGCGATATCCTTCGGCAGTGAACGAATAGGTATTTGTAATTGGCAATGCGCCATCGCGAATCCAGTCTCGCCCATATTGCACGTGTCCCCAAAGGTCCGGGTCTGGAGCGTTTGTGGACATCACCATCAGGCAAACCAGAAACACCACCACGAGGCAGGATTTTTCCAGCAGTTTTTCGTTCATGAAATCAATCGCGCGCGGATAGAGATACACAGAAGGTCCCGCATTGTGGACCCCGGAAAGATAGTGCAGAAATCGGCCGAAAACCGCGTGAAAACACTGTATTCATCGAAAAAACGCGGCTGACCCGATCAGAACAGTCGCCATAGTCGCAACAACCAATCGCCAGCAGTCGATATCGTTCCGGCAATGACGGTTGTGCCGGTTTTGCGCCGCACCTGTCGATACTGGATGACGACAAAAAAAGCGGAGCCTGAATACAGGCTCCGCTTTCCAATTCAATTCAATTTTGATTTCTACAACGGGTTAGTCCCAGTTCAACGCGCCACCTGTTTGATATTCGGTAACGCGCGTCTCAAAGAAGTTTTTTTCCTTGGCGAGGTCCATCGTCTCGCTCATCCAGGCGAACGGATTTGGGCTGCCGTACTGAACCGGCAAGTTGATTCTTTCCAGCCGACGGTCAGCTATGTATTGAACGTAGTCGCGGAAAAGTTTTGCATTCAAGCCCAGTACGCCATCCGGCAAGCAGTCTTCGGCATAGGCGATCTCCAGTTCCACCGCCTCGCGAACCCGATCGACCATCGCCTGCTGGAATTTCGGCGTCCAAAGGTGCGGGTTCTCTTTGCGAATGCCGTTGATCAAATCGATACCGAAATTCAGGTGGATCGATTCATCGCGCAGAATGTACTGAAATTGTTCGCCAATTCCCTTCATCAAATTGCGTCGATGGAACGACAGAATCATGACGAAGCCGGTATAGAAAAAGATCCCTTCCATAATCAGGTAAAACCCGATCAGGTTTTTCAGCAGCGTCTGGGCGCCTTCTACAGTATCCGTAGTGAAATCCGGATCCAGCACCTCTTTGGTCAACTCCATTTCGAAAGCGTCTTTCCTGGCGATCGCGGGAATTTCCCGGTACATGTTGAAAATCTCGCCTTCGTCCAGGCCCAGACTTTCCACGACATACAGAAACGTGTGTGAATGGACGGCCTCTTCAAACGCCTGCCGCAACAAGTACTGGCGGCATTCAGCATTGGTGACATGCTTGAAAATCGCCAGCACCAAATTGTTGCCAACCAGACTTTCTGCTGTCGAGAAAAACCCGAGATTGCGCAAAATCACCTGCCGTTCGGCTGCCGTTAGCTGGTTGGATCGCCAGATTTCGATGTCCTTGTGCATCGGAACTTCGGTTGGCATCCAGTGGTTGGCACATCCGTTGATGTAATGCTCCCAGGCCCAATTGTATTTCAGGGGCATCAGTTGATTGACGTCTACCTGGTGGCAGTTGATCAACCGTTTTTCATTCGCAGCAATGCGGGCCGATATCCCGGTCAATGTTGCGGTTTCGATCTCGTCTTTCATTTCCAGACCTGTTGACATTGTAAATTCCTTTTACCAATGGATAAAAACTGAATTGGCGGCAAAATGTTGAAAGGCAAAACGGGGCCGACCGGCAATTTGCCAGTCGATCCAACGTGTTTAATTCTACTGACAGGCTTCGCAATCCGGATCAGTGATGCTGCAAGCCTTGGGCGCCGAATCACGCTGAATTTCAACGTCACCCGAAGCACTTTTGTTTTTCATCCATTTGGGCTGGAATCCGAACTTGTTGATATCGACTGTGGATTTTTCAACCTGGGTCGCTCCCAACGTTCGCAAGTAATAGGTCGTTTTCAGACCAGACTGCCAGGCCAGGCGATACATCTCGTCCAGCTCGCGGCCTCGCGGATTGCCCATGTACAAGTTTAGCGACTGGCCCATGTCAATCCACTTTTGCCGGCGGCTGGCACATTGGATCAGCCACTTGGGCTCGATCTCGAATGAGGTCGCGTATCGGTCCTTGATATCCTGGGGCAAGCCAGGAATATCCCCCAACGAGCCGTCGTAATACTTGAATTTTTCAAGCATGTCCGCGTTCCAAAGTCCGCGATCCTTCAGCTCATTCACCAGATGAATGTTCACCTGGACGAAATCGCCGGAAAGGTTGCTCTTGGCGAACAATTGCTTGTAAGTCGGCTCAATCGACTGGGTCACTCCGATGATCGTGGAAATTGTGGCCGTAGGAGCGATCGCCATCACGTTGCTGTTTCGCATGCCATGTTTGGCAACCGAATCACGGACGACTTTCCAGTCCATGGTCGATGATTTGTCCATCTGAACCGATTCGCCTCGCTCTTGTTCGAGCAGCTCGATCGTATCGATTGGCAACAGTCCGCGGTCCCATTTGGAGCCTTTGTAGGACTCGTACGTGCCGCGATCCCTTGCCAAATCGCTGGAAGCAATAATGGCAAAATAGCTGATTGCCTCCATGCTCGTGTCAGCGAATTCGACAGCCTGTTCGCTGGCATAACTGATTCCACATCGTGCCAGGGCATCCTGGAATCCCATCAATCCCAGACCGACCGGGCGATGCCGCTGGTTGGAATTGCGAGCCTCGGGTGTCGGGTAGTAATTGATGTCGATCACATTGTCCAGCATTCGGACGGCAGTTCGAACGGTCGATTCCAGCAGTTCCAAATCCAGTTCGCCATCACTCACATGGTTCAGCATGTTGATCGAACCGAGATTGCAAACCGCCGTTTCGTCCTTGCTCGTATTCAGAAGAATTTCCGTACACAGATTGCTGCTGTGAACGACTCCGCAATGATCCTGCGGCGAGCGAACATTCGACGGATCCTTGAAAGTAATCCACGGATGGCCGGTTTCAAAAACGCGGGTCAGCATTTTGCGCCACAGCGTTCCAGCCGGCAGTCTGCGGAACAATTTGATTCGTCCAGCCTCAGCTTCGCGCTCGTAATGTTCGTAGCGCACTTCGAAAGCCTTGCCGACCAAATCATGAAGATCCGGCACTTCGTCGGGGCTGAACAACGTCCAATCCTGATCGGCGTTCACGCGTTTCATGAACAAGTCAGGAATCCAGTTCGCCGTGTGCATGTCATGCGTGCGACGACGATCATCACCCGTATTCTTTCGGAGATCGAGGAACTCTTCGATGTCCATGTGCCAGGTTTCCAGGTAGGAGCAAACAGCACCTTTGCGTTTTCCGCCCTGGTTCACGGCTACAGCGGTATCGCTGACGACTTTCAGGAACGGAATTACCCCCTGGCTTTGGCCGTTCGTGCCCTTGATATGGCTGTTGGTGGCGCGAATCGGAGTCCAGTCGTTACCCAGCCCGCCAGCCCATTTGGACAATTTTGCGTTGTCCGTAATGCACTTGAAAATGCCATCCAGGTCATCCGGTACGGTACTCAGGTAACAAGAACTGAGCTGCGGGTGAAGCGTTCCCGAATTGAACAATGTCGGCGTGGCTGATGTGAACCGGAACACGGACAGGACGTTGTAAAACTCGATCGCCCGCTGGTTTTTCTGGTCCCCCTCATTCAGGGAAAGGCCCATTGCAACCCGCATCCAGAAATATTGCGGTGCTTCGAACCGTCGACCATCGATATGCAAGAGATACCGGTCGTAAATCGTCTGCAATCCGAGATACGGAAACAAATCGTCACGTAGCGGAACGATTGCTTCGGCAAGTGCCTCCAGATCAAAATCCGCGAGTTTGGCGTCCAGGCGTCCGGCTCCAACACCATCATCGACATACTGATGAAATCGGGTTCGATACAATTCGGCCCGGTTGTCCTGTCGTGAAGACTTTCCAAAAGATTCGCGGTAGACGATATCCAGGATCAATCGCGATGCAACACGGTCATATCCCGGATCCTGTTCGATTCGCGAACGCGCCGCCAGCACCATCGCCTTGCTGATTTCCAGTGGTGTGATGCCGCTGTAAAACTGCTTTTCGACTTCTTCCAGGAGCAAATCATTTTGGCCAGGATCAACCAGAGAATCGCAGGCGCGGTTCAGTTGTTCCTGCAATCGCCCCTGGTTCAACTCTTCGAGTTCACCGCCACGGCGGACAAAAACAGCGTCCGATGCAACATCGCCGTCCATCGAATCATCGCCGCGCAAACGCCGCATGCGTGCGTGCTCGGCCCGATAGAGGATGTATTTGCGGGCGACCTGAAAGAACTCGCCCCGCATCAATTCGGCTTCGACCAAGTCCTGGATTGCCTCGACCGTGATGCCG